>JAZNFB010000037.1:0-9112 GCA_045588895.1 Candidatus Flemingiibacterium sp. | reverse complement strand
TCCAACAACCACTCTTCTGTCGGCGTAATCCGTGCCGAAGAAGTTCTGCATCATTGCAAACGCCTTAGCGGATGCCACGATTACGGCGTTGGGATAAGCCTTTGCAAAATTCTCTATGTTAGCGGAATGGTCGGGCTCCATATGCTGAACTATAAGATAGTCCGGACGGCGAGAGCCGAGTGTGTCGCTTATGTTATCGAGCCACTCATGGGTAAAGCTTGCGTCAACGGTGTCCATAATTGCGATCTTTTCGTCGATGATTGCATATGAATTATAGGAGATACCGTTTGGAACACGGTACTGTCCCTCAAAGAGATCGACCTTATGATCGTTAACGCCTATATATTTGATATCGTTTGTGATCTGCATATGAATTCCTCCAAAATTTGCTTACAAGAATATTTTATCATAACATTATGAATTATTCAACACAAAAATTATATTTAGTCAAGAATTTTTCCGTCTGTCATAATTGTTACAACCTGCCAGGGAATAAACTTGCCGCTTTCCTTAAGTGCACGCTTGACTGCGTTTTCAATGCCGCCGCAGCAGGGGACCTCCATGCGAACCACCTTGACGCTCTTTATGTTGTTGTTTTTGATTATTGCGGTCAGCTTTTCGGCGTAATCGCCCTCATCAAGCTTGGGGCATCCGATGAGAGTTATGTGGTTTCTGATAAATTCGTTATGAAAGTTACCGTAAGCGTATGCCGTGCAGTCAGCGGCGATCAGGAGATTAGCACCGTCGAAATACGGAGCGTTAACAGGAACAAGCTTGATCTGACACGGCCACTGCATGAGCTGACTTGTTACACTTACCGGGGTCGGGCACGCTGCCTGAGCTTCACGCTTGAGTGCCTTCGACTGCGTTCCGGGACATCCGCAGGGAAGCTTCACGCCATGCTTTGCCATCTTCGCCGCACGGACTGCTTCCTCGTTATATTCGGGAGCTTCACGTTCTTCAAAGGTAATAGCGCCGGTCGGACAAGCAGGCAGACAGTCACCGAGACCGTCGCAGTAATCTTCACGGGTGAGCTTTGCCTTACCGTTAACCATTTCAATCGCACCCTCATGACAAGCCGCCGCACAAGCACCGCAGCCGTTACATTTTTCTTCATCTATCTTTATGATTTTTCTTTTCATAATAGCCTCCGTTTTTGTGGTTGATTCTGTTTTGCAAATATATTATACCATTTTGGTGATATAAAATCTGTTGAAAATTCAACACGGCGAAAGTTTTTTATAAAATTTTAAAAAAAGCGAGGACTTTGACTTAAAATTACGCATAACTATAGACTTTACGGCGATTTTGTGATAAAATATTTTCGAGGTGATACAATTTGAATAAGAAGAAAATTGCGGCTTTTTCGCTTGTTATTGTTATTGCGATAATTATATGCCTGAAGCCGGTTGTTAACAGGGACACTGACGTTCTTGGTTCGGCTGTTGAATATATCAAAGAGGAGACGGGTGTACTTACTCCGGGCGGCAGTGCTCACGACTGGGCAGCTCTTATATTGGCACGCACCGGTGACTCGGGAACAGAGCTTGGTGCTTATAGGGAAGCTTTGTATGAATATATCGACAGCAAAAAGGGTGTCCTTCATAAAACACGTTACACCGAATACAGCAGGATTGTAATCGTTTCGTATTATCTTGGCGAGGATCCATACAACATTAACGGATATGACATTGTTTCGCCATTGCTTGATGCCGAGATTGCTTCAAAGCAGGGTGTGAACGGTGCAGCGTGGGCACTGATGGCACTTGACCTCGTTGGAAGCGACGATGCTTATTCGCGTGAATATTATATTGAGTATATTCTCGATGCACAAAACGAGGATGGCAGTATCGGCTCACTTGTCGGCAGTGAGGTTGATATGACCGCGATGTGTCTGCGTGCTCTTGCTCCATACTGTGATCGTGATGAGGTTGCAAAGGCGTGTGAGCGTGGCGTTACATTCCTTGCGTCAAGGCAGAGCGAATCGGGCGGATTTTCGAGTGCTTACGGGGAATCCTGTGAATCTGTGGCGCAGGTTATTCTCGCTCTTGATGCTCTCGGACTCGATATAAACGATGAAAGCTTTGATGCCAATACGTCCCTTTATGATGCACTTTTGGCATACAAAAACCGTGACGGAGGCTTTGCACACACTGCCGGCGGCGAATCCGATATTACCGCAACGGTGCAGGCAGCACTTGCTCTTATAGAAACACGGGATGATACGGAGGTTACCGAATGAAACGCTTAATTTGTCTTTTTGCAATGATTCCTTTATTCCTTTTCTCATGCGGCAAAGAGGTGGGTACGTACACCTGCACGTTTTCGATTGTTTGCGATGAACTGCTTGATTCTGCCGAGCTTGATGAAAACAAACGTGAGCTTGTTCCGGCGGACGGATATATTTTAGCTCCGAGCGAGGTTTCATTCAGTGAGGGAGAAAGCGTTTTCGATGTGCTGAAGCGTCTCTGCCGCAAGAATAAGATACATCTTGAATATTCCGAGGTGCCTCTTTACGGTACGGCTTATATTGAGGGAATTGCGAATTTATATGAATTTGATGCAGGCGCACTGTCGGGATGGGTTTACACGGTGAACGGTGAATCCCTGAATTACGGCGCATCTGCATATAAGCTCTCTGAAGGTGACACTGTTGTTTGGAGCTACACGGTTAACGGCAGGGTAGAATAGGATAATAACAAAACAAGCTGTCTGCGATTTTAAACACAGACAGCCTTCCTATTGTTAATTCATTTTAATCTCTTTACGAAATCACTCATCATTTCGCTTATCTTGATTCCCTGCGGACATAGCGTTTCACATTCACGGCAGCCGAGACACGCAGACGGTTTCTTTTCGTCCTCCCATCCCGAAAGAGTCATCGGCGCAATAAAGCCACCGCCCGAATAGACGTGCTCATTATAAAGCTCGATTATACCGGGAATATCGAGTGACATCGGGCAATGCGGCGTGCAGTACTGACACTTGGTGCAGGGAAGTGCTGTTTTTGCGGTCATCTCTGCGGCAATTGCAAGGAGTGTGTCCTTTTCTTTGTCGGAGAGTGGCTTTGCGGATTCGTACGTCGCGAGGTTATCCTTAAGCTGCTCGAGAGTTGACATTCCCGAAAGCGTTACAAGGATTCCGTCGATACTCTGCAGGAAACGGAACGCCCACGCAGGTATACTTTCGTCGGGACGAAGCGCCTTCAGCTTTGTTTCATATTCATTTTCAATCTTTGCGAGCTTACCGCCGCGCACCGGTTCCATTATAATGACGGGAATATTACGTTCACGCAGGAGTGCCAATTTTGCTTTTGCGTTCTGAAAATCCCAATCGAGCCAATTGAGCTGTATCTGCGCAAATTCCATATGCTCACCGTAAGCGTTAAGAAATTTTTCGATAGTTGCAAGTGAGCCGTGAGTTGAGAAGCCAAGATGACGGATTCTACCGTTTTCTTTTTGCTTCATGAGATAATCGAAAATGCCGTACTTGGGATCAAGATATGCATCAACATTCGCTTCGCAGAGATTATGGAAAAGATAAAAATCGAAATATTCAACCTGACATTTCTTTATCTGATCCTCGAATATCTCCTCAACCTTATCCATATTGTCGAGATTGAAGCCGGGGAATTTTGTTGCAAGATAGAAGCTTTCACGTGGATAAGCTTTGAGTATCTCGCCCATAACGCGCTCGGAATTTTTTGCGTGATATACCCAAGCGGTGTCGTAATAGTTTATTCCATGAGACATTGCATATGCGATAAGCTCTTTTGTCGCTTCAGTGTCGATTTTACTGTTATCTCCGTCAATCAACGGCAGGCGCATTGTACCCATGCCGAGAGCAGATATTTTGAGACCTTTAAATGTATTATATATCATGATATTCCTCCGTGTTGCTTATATATATTATAATATCATAAAATTCCCGATTTGTCACGGCTTTTGCAGGATAATTCAAAAAACGTTATATTTTACGAAATAAAAAAGCAGAGTATGCAATAACATACCCTGCCGATGTATCATTATACGATAACATTATTCAACGGTTGCAATACCGGTGATGTGAGTGTTAACGCCCTCATACCAGTAAACGAAGCCTTCAACGTCAACAACAGTACCAATCTCAAGTGCTGCAACTGTCTTATAAAGATCAGTGTCAGGACCGGTGAGATAGTTCTCTACGCAGAAATCGTAGGTGTTATCGCCTGCAGAGAAGGTAACGTAGATATCGGGATCCCACTCGCTGTCCTTATAGGAGATGGATTCAAGGGTGAGACCCTTAAAGAGTGCGAGCTGGTTCTGATAGTTGATAAGCTCATCTGTACCGAGCTTGTCTGTGAGGTCAATAGCCTCTGCGATATAGGTGTCATCGCCTGCAAACTCGAAGGTTGCGTCAACGATTTCAACTTCGCCGGACCATTCAGCCTTGTAACCGGTAACCTTGATTGCAGTTCCGGGAACGAGCTTTGCGCTGTCCTCTTCAGAGCACTTCATTTCATAGAGGAAGTAAGCGCCGTCTTCATCCTGAGCATAAACGGTTATAACGCCCTGACCTTCATTTTCCCACCAAGCCTGAGTTGCCTGTACATAAGCGTCGATGGTAACCTCGCTGTCGAGCTCTGCTGCAACGTAGTCAGCATAGGACATTACGGAAGCGTCTGCTTCATCATCAGCAACGGTGGTGTCTTCAACGGTGGTGTCCTCAGCGACAGTGGTGTCAGCAGAGGTATCCTCGCCGTCGTTAGCGTCATCGCCGCAAGCTGCAAAAGATGCTACCATTCCGAGTGCCAAAAGCATAGCTAAAATTTTTTTCATTTTTTTGTTCTCCTTTTGAAAATGTGAAAAATAAAATAAATTAACTATATAATGTGTTAAATTATATAATAATATATATTATACACGAAATTTCAGAAAAGTCAAGTACTATTTAAGATTTTTTTCGTTTTTTGATAACTTCTAAGCCTGCGTAAAGGATGATAAACACCCATGCTGTGCCGAGTGTGGCAAGAAGAATCACAGACCCCATCGGTAACGATTCACTTAAACGTGTTTGTTCGAGGTGATAAAGTGACATCATTTCATCGTACAGCTCCTCGATATATTCGTCATCAACTGTCTTTTTCCGCCTTACCGCTTTGGTCACTTCCTCGATAAGCTGTCCCGCTGCGGAACGAAGTGAGGTTGAGCCGTTGAAAACCGGAGTTGTAAAGGTTTTGTCGGTGTTATCAATAAGGAGCTTTGCGGCGGCGATTTTGATGTCATAATAGAAATCGTTATCTTCGCCTGCTCTTGAAAGATAATCTGTATATTCCTCGGATTCCTGCGCTTTCAGGGTGACGGGGACATATCCCTCGGTCTGAGAATATGCGATCTGCACATCGTTTGTCAGCATATACTGCATGAACAGCCACGATGCAAGGACCTCCTGCTTATCTTCCTTATTGAAAATACACATTGACGGTCCCTGCGATATCATCTGCGGATTTTCCGTATCATACTGCGGAATCTCCATGACGACCGTTTCGAATTTGACGAGCTTTTCCTCGCTGATGTCGATAAGCGGTGCTTCCGAGCCCATCCAGGTTGCGCCCGCGGTGGAGTCGATCGCAAAGATACATTCGCCGGCATTCAGAAAATTCGCCGGGTATCCCGATATTTTAAAGGTCGAAAATGCCCCTGTCGCGGTGTGATCTCTTACCGTATAAAGTAACTCCTTCGTTGTGTCGCCAAAAAGATATATATCGCCGTTTTCGGAGGAATAACCTTTGTTAAGCTGCTTTAACATCGAGATCATCATATTGTCTGTTGATTTATAAATGAACGGCAACATAGTCTTTTTGCCATTGACGAGGTAATTTCCGTCAGCGTCCTTTTTCGTTGCCGCTTCACTGACCTCCCAAATGAAGTCCCATGTGAGTGTTTCCGGCAGTGTGTAACCGAGTGCTTCAACGTATGTTTTATTTACATAGCAGGCTTCGGTTGAACGCATATAGGGAACAGCATAGTAAGCGTTTCCGATTTTACATTCTTCAAGAAACTTCGGCACTATCTCATCGACGGTCGGTGAATCAAAACGCACCTCACTGCCGCCAAGCCCGTATTTTTCATTCTCGAACAGCTCATCAAGAGGGACAACGGTGTTTTCGCCCGTCATATATGTTGCGATATGGTCGGGATAGGTGATACATACGTTTGGAGTTGTTCCGGTTGGGATGTTTGTCAGCACGTCCTGATATATTCTGCCGTAATCGGTGTAAAGCCGCAGATTAACCTTGATGTTCGGATATATCTCTTCAAAATCCGCAATGGCTTTCTCATATATCTCAACCTGCGTTATGTTTGTGTCATTTTTTGCCCAAAAGGTTATTTCGTATTCGCGTGAGGTGTCAAACTCCTCGGGGATTTCAAAGGCAGAGGTCGTTTTTGCCTCATGGCAGGATGTGAAAATCGGAAGCGCAATTATAACCGCAAGTAAGAGTGAAAGCTTTTTCTTCATCCCTTTGTACCTCCTCTTGCAACGCCCTCCATGATCTTCTTTCTGAAAATGATGAAAAGAACTATCAGCGGCAGGGAAATAACGACGACAGCCGCCATCATGGCAGGGATGTTTTCTCGTCCGAAACCGTTTTCGCGTATCTCCTGAATACCGTTTGAAACAAGGAAGTATGCAGGATCGTCGGTTATCAGTCTCGGCCAGATATAGGAGTTCCAACATTCGATAACCTTGAGTATCGTGACGGTTACAACAGTCGGGCGGCAGATCGGAAGCATTACGCGAAGGAGATACTTAAGATCGGATGTGCCGTCAACCTTTGCGGCAAGATATAGCTCATTCGGTATCTGCGAAAAGTTTTCTTTCAATAAGTATATATAGAAAACCGATGTTACAGAGGGAAGGATGAGTCCCATAAAGGTGTTTCGCATATCGAGATTGGTTATCGTCATGAAGTTTGTTATAACAACAAGCTCATTCGGTATCATCATAAGCGAGAGAAAGAGCGTGAAAACGAGGTTCTTTCCCCTGAACTCAAGTCGTGAAAATGCGAATGCGGCAGGAATTATAACAATGAGCATTATCGCCGTTGTTGCAAGTGTGAAGATGACCGTATTCAGAAAATACTGTCCGAGCGGTACACTTGTGAATGCCGTGAAGTAATTTTCAAGCGTTGGCGAGAGAGTTATAAATTTCGGAACATATTCACTGCTGTAAGCGCCGTAGCTTTTGATGCTCGTTAATATCATCCAATAAAACGGAAAGAGCACCGCGAGCGCCCAGATACCGAGCAGTATATAGATAATGACCTTTCCGACACTTATGCGGTCGGTCTTTTTATTGTTAGCTGTCATAGCGTACCTCTTAATTATAATGAACGTGCTTTTTGCTGACGAGCAGGTTTATGCACGTTATTGTGAGCACGATAACGAAAAGGATAATAGCCGCCGCCGATGCATATGACGGAAATCCGCCGCCCTCTCCGTAGAGCATATCGTAAACATAACCGACGATGGTGTTCATTTCGGCGACGTTAAGCTCCGTGCCAAACAGTGCAACGGCGTCACTATATGCCTTGAATGCGCCGATGAAGCCGGTTATTATGAGATAGAATAACATCGGCGAGATCATCGGAAGGGTTATCTTTCTGAATATTCTTGTGCGTGATGTGCCGTCAACTCTTGCGGCGTCGTAATAGGTTTTATTAACCGAGGCGAGTGCGCTTGTCAATATTAAAATCTTAAACGGCATTACAACCCAGATTGTATAGAGACAGAGAACGAACATTTTTGCGGCATACGGTCCGTCGATGAAGTCTATCGGGTTTATGCCGAATATGCTTAAAAAGAGATTGACAAGTCCCGCCGAATGCTCTGTCGGACGGAAGAGTATCATGAAAACAAGTCCGACGGCGAGCGTGTTTGTGACGTACGGCAGGAAGTAAATTGTCTGAAAAAGGTGACGTACACGCTTTATTGAGGCAAGCCCGACGGAAATGAGAAGTGAAAGTCCGGTTGAAAGCGGAACTGTTATAACAACGAGTATAACCGTGTTTTTGAGTGCCTGCAGAAAATAGGGGTCACGCAGGATGTACGAATAATTTTCAAAGCCGATGCCCGTATAGGTCTGCGAGGACGAGGTGAAATTTTCTTCAAAGGAATAAATGAAAACGTCGATCAGCGGATAGACCATAAAAACGCCGAGGAAGATTATTGCAGGCAAAAGATACAGCCATGCTTTAAAGTTTTTGTTTTCCATTTTCAGTTCCTCTTAAATATTAATGCGTGCTTCGGTCATTTTGTCGAAAAGGAAGACCTTGTTTGGCTTTAGGGTGAATTTTACGGTATCTGTTCCGAGCTTTGGTGTGTTTTCGGAGCTGATTATCGAGCGGATTGTGTCTGAGTGACATTTGGGGTTCGATGAAACGATACTGATGTCACGTCCCATAACCTCAACTGCCTTTAATTTGCACGTAAGCAGTCCGTTGTCGTCAAGAGTAAAGCCCTCGGGACGTACAGCGGCATAAACCTCGCCGTCTTTAAGATTCGGTGTGTCAAGTACGCAGTCGCTTCCGATATAAAGCTTGCCGCCGCTTATTTTTGCATCGAACACGTTGATGGGCGGTGTTCCGAGGAATTTTGCAACGAAAAGGTTAACAGGTTCATCGTAAACCTCCTGCGGCTTACCGACCTGTTGAACGATACCGTCCTTCATAACAACAATAAGGTCGGATATGCTCATGGCTTCCTCCTGGTCGTGCGTTACGAAAACGGTGGTTATGCCGGTTTCACGCTGTATGCGCTTGATCTCCTCACGAGTCTGGAGGCGCAGGCGTGCATCAAGGTTTGAGAGGGGCTCGTCAAGTAAAAGCACACGAGGCATTTTAACGAGCGCACGTGCGATTGCAACACGCTGCTGCTGACCGCCCGAAAGCTCACTTGGCTTGCGGTCCATGAGTGTGTCGATCTGCACAAGCTTTGCAATTTCAAGTGCCTTTTCTCTCATTTCGTCCTTGGTAAGCTTATCCTTGCCCTTGAGGTTTTCGAGAGGGAAGATTATATTTTTCATAACCGTCAGATGCGGATAGAGTGCGTAATTCTGGAAAACGAGTCCAACA
>JAZNFB010000036.1:0-2701 GCA_045588895.1 Candidatus Flemingiibacterium sp. | reverse complement strand
TCTGTTATTCCGCTTTGGATAGACCAGATCAGAGCAGGCAACCCGATCACCTTAACCGAGCCGTCGATGACCAGATTTATCATGAGCCTTGACGAAGCGGTTGACCTTGTTCTTTTCGCATTCGAGCATGGAGTAAACGGCGATATCCTCGTTCAGAAGGCTCCTGCCTGCACAATCGAAACTCTCGCAAAGGCTGTTATCGAGCTGTTCAATCCCAAGACAGAGATTAAGGTCATCGGTATTCGTCACGGCGAAAAGCTTTATGAAACCCTGCTCACAAACGAGGAATGTGCCGAAGCTATCGATATGGGTGACTTTTACCGTGTCCCCTGCGATAAGCGCGACCTTAACTACGACAGATATTTCAGTAAGGGAGACAAGATGCGCAATACGCTTGCAGAGTTCAATTCAAACAACACCGAGCTTTTAAGTGTTGAAGCAGTCAAAGAAAAATTACTGTCCTTGCAGTATATACAGGATGAACTTGCAAGGGGGTAAATAAATACAGCATGGATACACAAAAAATCGGAGTTCTGTCTCTGATTAAGGCAGCAGTAACAAATGAAGCTTCATCTCTGCCCGAGGGCTTTGATTTCGAAGCCGCTCTCGGAGAGGTAAAAGCTCATCAGATTTCAAGTATGCTCTATTATGGTGGGGTGAACTGTGGTCTTGACAAAAGCACCCCTATTATGAGGCAGTTATTTTCAGTGGTATGCAAATGCGTTGCCGTCAGCGAGAAGCAAAAATTCGAGGTTGGCAGCGTCTGTAAAGCCTTCAGCGATAATAATATTGACCATATGCCGCTTAAGGGAACGGTTCTTCGCGAAATGTATCCCCATTCGGATATGCGGCATATGAGCGATGCCGATATATTAATAAAAACCGAGCAGTATGACCGTATCCGTCCCATAATGTCAGAGCTTGGTTTTCAGGAGAGCGTTGAAAGCAACCATGAATATGTCTGGAAAAAAGCAGGCATAGTCATCGAGCTTCACAAGCGTATCATTCCTTCTTATAATAAAGATTATTATGCTTATTACGGTAACGGCTGGCGTCTTGCTGTGCCGTCTGAAACCGTGCCGCACAGGTTTGAAATGTCCGGAGAGGATCAGATGATATATCTGTTCACCCATTTTGCAAAGCATTACCGTGACGGAGGAATCGGACTCAGGCATATAACCGATCTTTATGTATATCGCAGGTATATCGGAAGCCTCGACGAGGAATATATCAAAAAAGAGCTTGAAACGCTCGGAACATATGACTTTTACACCAATATCACAGACACGATAAATGTTTGGTTTGGCGGCGCAGATGCCACGGAAAAGACCGATTTTATAACCGATTTCATCTTTGCCAGCGGCGTTTACGGCAAGCTTTCTCAAAAAAGAATTGCACAAACGCTCAAAACAAACGCAGACGGCAAGGGCTCTGTGAAAAACGCCAAAAAACGACATATAATCAGAATGATCTTCCCAAGCCTCGAAAACATGAAGCTACATTACGCTTTCCTTAAAAAGCTGCCGTTTTTACTGCCCGTAACATGGGGAATGAGGCTTTTCAAGATCGTATTCTTCAAGGGTAAAAAGGCGAAAAATTACTATAACGATATGAAGAATATCTCAACAGAGGATATTTCCGATTATCAACAGGTGTTAAGTTACGTCGGTCTTGATTTTAAATTTGAGGAGTAGCTTCAATGAATATACTTATAACCGGTGCCGCAGGATTTGTCGGCAAAAATCTCACCGAAGCACTTAAAAATATCCGCGACGGAAAGGACAGAACCCATCCCGAAATCACCGTGGACGAGCTCTATCTTTACGATATCGACTCATCTGCAGAGTTACTTGACGAAGCTTGCAAAAAAGCAGATTTCGTGTTTAACTTAGCAGGAGTCAACCGTCCGCAGAATCCGGAAGAATTTATGCAGGGTAACTTTGGCTTTGCCTCAACTCTGCTCGATACTCTGAAAAAGCATAAAAACACCTGCCCTATCGTTCTTTCGAGTTCCATTCAGGCAACACTGATCGGACGTTACGACAGCGATTACGGAAGAAGCAAAAAGGCAGGCGAAGATTTATTTTTCGATTATGCGAAGGAAACCGGCGCAAAGGTTCTCGTTTACCGTTTCCCTAATCTCTTTGGAAAATGGTGTCGGCCAAATTATAACTCAGCCGTTGCAACCTTCTGCAATAACATAGCAAATGACCTGCCGATAACAGTGAATGATCCTGCAGTCAAGCTTGAGCTGCTCTATATCGATGATCTTATAGACGAAATGCTCGCGGCTCTTTCGGGAAATGAGCATCACTGTGAATTTGACGGCATTGACACTGTGCTGACTGAAAACGGTAAATATTGTGCCGCACCGGTGTCACATCACGTAACGCTCGGCGAGATCGTTTCGCTGCTTGAAGCCTTCAAATCACAGCCGTCAACGCTCGTAATGCCCGAGATACCAAACGGCTCATTTGCGAAGAAGCTTTATTCAACCTATCTTTCGTATCTGCCGAAGGAAAAAGCAGTCTTCCCTCTCAAAATGAACGTGGATGCACGCGGATCGTTCACAGAATTGCTCAAAACCGAAAAATGCGGACAGTTCAGCGTTAACATCTCAAATCCCGGCATCACAAAGGGACAGCACTGGCATCATACCAAGTGGGAATTTTTCATTGTTGTCTGCGGTCACGGTCTCATT
>JAZNFB010000035.1:0-4933 GCA_045588895.1 Candidatus Flemingiibacterium sp. | reverse complement strand
TATCTGTACCGATCTTGGTCTCATTGACTATAAGAGAGGAACAAAGCTCTCCGGTAACGGCTTCTGGATCTACCGCGGTATGGGCGCACGTCTTGAGTGGGCGCTGCTCAACTATTTCGTTAATACTCACATTGAGGACGGTTATGAGCTTGTTCTCGTTCCGCATATGCTCGGTTACGAATGCGGACTGACTGCGGGACAGTTCCCGAAGTTTGCCGAGGATGTTTACTGGCTCGAAACTGCAGAGGATGAACGTCGCCGTTTCATGCTTCCGACAGCTGAAACCGCACTTGTTGCGCTCCATCGCGACGAAATTCTCACCGAGGCTGATCTTCCGAGAAAGTATATCAGCTACACCCCCTGTTTCCGTCGCGAGGCAGGCTCTTACCGTGCAGACGAGCGCGGAATGGTGCGTGGACATCAGTTCAATAAGGTTGAAATGGTACAGTATACCCGTCCCGAGGATTCCGATGACGCTTTTGCGGAGCTTGTCGGCAAGGCAGAGGCTCTCGTTAAGGGACTCGGTTTCCATTTCCGTACGGTAAAGCTTGCGGCAGAGGATTGCTCCGCTTCGATGGCTCGTACCTACGATATTGAAATTCATATCCCCTCGATGGACGGCTACAAGGAGGTTTCGTCTGTTTCCAACGCACGTGATTATCAGGCACGCCGCGGTCAGATGCGCTTCAAGAGAGAGTCCACCGGTAAGATCGAATTTGTTCACACGCTCAACGGCTCGGGACTTGCAACAAGCCGTATTCTTCCTGCTATTGTCGAACAAAATCAGCTTGCGGACGGCAGTGTCGTTGTTCCCGAGGTTCTGCGCAAATACATCGGTTGTGATGTAATTAAGAAGGATATGTGAGTGAGAAGAAACGCGGCTTTTTTCAAAAATTGACCGTTCTTCCCTTACTCAAACACCCACCACACAAGGATAAAAAGGAGAAAAAACGATGGATTTTTTCAAAGCGTTATGGGATGATCTCACCTCGTTGACAGGCGATAAGGTAACGCTCGGCACTAACACAATAACAACCCTCAACATCATCGTGTGGTCGCTTTTTATCGGCTTTATAATAGCAATTTTTGCAACACTTTATAACAAGTTTGTGATTGGCAAAGCCGTCCGTGCACTTCTTAAAAAAGAGGTACACTCCGAAGAAAATGCAAAAACTCTCGCCGAGCTCGAATGTGACAATCCCTTTGTCCGTTTTGCGCTCAGAAGAAACGCATCGCTTCGCCGTATCGTTTATTTGAGCGGTGACACAGAGGAAGAACAGCAGAAATATGACCGTTCCTCCGCAAAGCTTTACATACCCGAGGAAAGAATACACCGCGCCGAGGTGACATACGGAACAAAGGATATCACCGTCGGCACTGTGCTTCTCTCAATAGTCGCCTGCGTTGCGGTTGCGATCTTAGCTCTTATTTTCATTCCCGAGCTTGTTACAATGCTTTCAAATTTCATTTCGAGCATCACTCCAAGCGATAATATTTACTGATAACTGCCCTGAAAGGAAGCGTCAAAATGAATTATCAACAAAAACCAAAACGCACAAAAAAACGCCGCAGTTTTCCTAATATTCTCCTGACGACGGTTATTATTGCCGCTGCTGTTATCGTTGCCATCGTTGCCGTGATGTATATGTGCGGCGTGCGTTATATATCACTCCCCACTGCGAGCGGCGGCACGGTTAAATACTTCGGTCGTGTTAACGATGATGAAGTCCCGCTTGACGGTAAGCTCTATTATTCTAACGGCGTCACTGCCAGGGTTGATATGGAATCGGGCACAATCACCTATTCTAACGGTGACATTTACGAGGGACAGCTTGATGAGCTTTACCGCCACGGATTCGGTAAAATGACCTTCAAAAACGGTGACGTTTACGAGGGCAATTTCAGCGAAGACAGTATGATGGGCGAGGGTACATACACATTTGCAAACGGCGATATTTACAAGGGTAATTTCGTTAACGGGCAGAAGGACGGTCACGGCGTATACACCTTTGCGGACGGCTCGGTTTATGAGGGTAACTTTACAAACAACCTCAAAAACGGCAACGGAAAATATACCTGGGCAAACGGTGACACCTATGAGGGCACGTACGTAAACGAGCTTAAAGAGGGAAGCGGCACATACATTTTTGCAAACGGTGACAAATACATCGGACAGTTCAAGGATGATATGCGTGAGGGCAGCGGTACATATGTCTTTGCAAACGGCGATACATATATCGGCGAGTTCCACGAAAACAAGATGCACGGGCAGGGCAAATATGAATGGGTCAGCGGACGTGTTTACGAGGGCGAGTTTGTAAACGGTGAGATTCCGCAAGAAGAGGAATAAACAGCTCGGGCACAATAGCTTTAAGTCAAGGATCGGTGGGAAATCTGCCGATTCTTTTTATAATAATATTTGCGAAACAAATGTCACTTTTTGACCTTGAATTTAAAACTGAACTACGCTATAATTAGGTTGATTAAGCTTGAAAGGAGCATAACCATGAAAAAACAGTTCGTGCTCGGCGTTGCCGCTGAAATTATAACTCCTCCCGTCGGTTCGCTGCTTTACGGATATATTCCGCGTCCTTCAACATCGGTAAGCGATGATCTGCGAGCAAATGCTGTGGCTTTCGGTCACGGCAAACCGACCTCACTGCTCATCGAATACGACCTGTGCTCGATCACAGTCGAGCTTGCAAACAGGATCCACGAGCTCATTGAAAACGAAACCGGCATTTCCAAAGACTCAATAATGCTCTCAGCGATACATACTCATTCCGGTCCTATTTTGAATACCACCGCAGGTTGGGGTGAAACCAATAACGAATATATTGAAGATATACTTATTCCCCAGACGCTTAAAGCCGCAAAAAGGGCAATTGAGAATGTTACTCCGGCTGAAATGGGTATAGGCACAACAAAGAGTGACGTCGGAATGAACCGCCGCGAAGAAAAGTTAGACGGTGACGTTATTTTGGGTCAGAATCCATGGGGACCGTATGATCCGACAATGACGGTTATTGCCTTTCGTGATATGGAAAAAAAGCCGCTTCTCAACATCGTACACTACGGCGCTCATGCAACTGCGGCAGGACAGAACTCTGAGATCACACGTGACTGGCCCGGCGTTATGGTTGACATAATGGAAAGAGTTACCGGAGCGGTTACGATATTTATAAACGGCTGTATGGGTGACGTTGGTCCTCGTCTTCCCAACGGAAGAACCACCGGCGATATCACGCTTCCGAGCGGAAAATATCTCGGAAACATCGCATATGCAAAGGAGCTTGGCGGTAAAGCCGGAGCTGATGCCATGCGTGCATATGAAAATATAAACGAATACCGTGAGGTTAGCTTCCAAAGCGTCAGCGACACGGTTACAATCCCGTACCGTCCGCTTAAAACCGAGGCAGAATACGAAAAAACCCTTGAAGAACTCGGTGATCCTTCGCTTCTCAAGAGTCTGCGCCTGCTCACCTATACAACAACAAAGGAAAGAATCGAGTATCTGCGCTCGGGCAAGGCTCCCGAAACTCATTCTGTTGACCGTCAGGTGCAGTTTGCGTTCAATTCGATCGTTTTAGTGCCGTTCCCTTACGAAATGTTCACAGACACAACCATGCGTATGCGCAAATTCAGTCCGTTCACTCATACGCTTTGTATTTCAAACTGCAATGGCGCATATGCTTATCTTCCTTCACGTGATCAGCTCTGCCGAGGCGGCTATGAGGTCGGGCAGTTTGAGGAAAGATGTGTATTTTCACTTGTTCCGAATGCTGACGACTACATTATAAAAGAAAATCTTCGTATCATGGAAAAATTTGAAAAATAACAAAAAGACCGTGCAGAGTCAAACACTGTACGGTCAAATTTTTTGTCAGATTCCGCCGCCTGCGGTGAGTTTTATAAGTAAATTTATATCGTCAGGCTGAACCTTAGCAGGATATGCAGCCTTATTTCGTACTGTTGCGCCGCATTTTTCGCAGCGGTAAACGATCACATAGCCCTTTTTCGGATCGGGAAGCACCTGTATCGGGCGAAGTGTACCAAGGCAATCGTTTGCGCGGTCGCCGGGGTTTATGTCAATATGAATCGAGCAAAGGCACTTCGGGCAATGGTCACGCGAGGTAACGCCAAGCGGTTTTACTTCAAATCCGCAATTTCTGCAAACAAATCCTTTGTCATTTTTTTGAAATCTTTTTTCTTCCATTTGCATTTCTCCAAAATTCTGAATATTTTTTGTCTTTCGCTTCATAATAGATATGAAACCATGCGAAAGGATGATTTTAAAATGAAATTTAATATATACAAAAGGTTACTTTTCTTCACCCTCGCTCTGTCACTCATAACCGCACTTTTCACGCTTGGAGCATCAGCAACGCTCAGTTTCAGAAACAGCGGCGGAATGTCACGCAGCTCCGAGGAACTTGCCGACGACACAGCAGGTGATGACGGAATAGTACACGCTCCCGACACCACAGGCAATATGAATCACAATGGTAATTCGGGCAGCGACAGTGCGCCGGGCACAGGTGAATTTGGTGACGACACGTCAAATAATGACACACGCGACACAACATCAGGCGGTCCGGTTGAGTCAGCTATTGACGAGATTGTTACGGATGCCACCGATGCTGCAGATGACATGACCGACGGTATGGGCGTTTGGGGAGTGGTGATAATAATAGCTATTATTGCCGCAATTGCGATACTTTTGTTTGCCTTTTTCGGCAGAAGAAAGTAATGTTTTATGGGGCTGTTCCATTATAGGAACGGCTCTTTTTTGTTCGGGTTATGCGCCGAACTTCGCGTAATTCGAGGGAAACAGGAACCGGCTCGCCGCAGGTTCATACCTCCCTCGAGCTCCCTCTGCCCTCCTTGGCTGCGCTCGATTCGCGCTCAGTCGCTATCGCTCCAATTCGCTTTG
>JAZNFB010000034.1:0-3598 GCA_045588895.1 Candidatus Flemingiibacterium sp. | reverse complement strand
TACCACAGACCGAGTGCGACAAGTCCCGTGCCGATGAGGTTTCCGAACCAGATGAGCATCAGTGTTCCTATGTATGAGGGCTTGTTTTCGAGGGCGTATCCGACTTTGCCTGTGAAAAGGTTAAAGCCGAATGCAAGGATGGTTAAAAGACCGATGGAGAAAAGTGCCGCGCCGACGACCGGGTTATCGACAGACAGGTAAACCGTTCCGCCGAGTCCGATGCAAAATCCGGCAAGGATTGCAAGGACAAGTGTTTTTTTCATGTTTTTACTTCTCTTTCTTTGTGTAGATTATATTATCCCTATTATATCATATATTTCCCGGTTTTGCAACATTATTTTACAAAATAGCAAGTCATTATTTTTTAGTGAAAAATTTTACTGTTTCGGCTCTGACCTCGCGTATACGAAGCATTACGAAAATGAGATTGAGAGCAGTCATCGCGCTGATTGCAAGGTCTGAAAAGCTCCAGACAACACCCTCTGAGCTTATCGCACCCATGAATGCAGACAGAGGATATACGAGGAGATGTATATACCGTGCACACGGACTTTTCGTCAGATACCCAAGGCTCTCCGTTCCATAATAAAACCAGCAGATGATCGTGCAGAATGCGAAAACGGAAATGGCGGCAGAGAGTATCGGTTCGGAAAACGGGATGAAATGTGACATAGATGCGGCGGCGGTTTTCATGCCGTCTTCGGTGATTGCTACTCCGTGACGCTCGGCGATGAGTACGACAAGAGCGGTCATTGTGCAGATGACTACCGTGTCGATGAACACCTCGAGTATACCGAACACGCCTTGTGCGGCAGGGGACGCTATATTTGCGCTTGCGTGTGCGATTGGAGCAGTACCGCAGCCGGCTTCGTTTGAGACTACGCCGCGTGTTACGCCGATGCGAAGTGCGCGACTCGTTACAAAACCGATGATACCACCGCCTATTGCCTGTTCATCGAATGCTGATGTGACGATATCATAGAGTATATCACCGAGGAGCGACAGGTTTGTGAGTATTATAAAAAGTGACATTATAATATATACAAGGCTCATGAGAGGGATAAGCTTTTCGGTGAGAGCGGATATGCGTGAAAGTCCGCCGGATGCGACGGCGAATGTGAGGAGCGCGACGATGATGCCGCAAAGTGTCGGCGAGAGCGAAAAGGTCTCATTTGCGCTGACCGCGATCGCGCTTGACTGAACCGCACAGCCCATTGCGAGTGATGCGGCAAGGCAGAGAAGCGCAAAAAGTGACGCCGTAATTTTTGACGCACGTGTTCCGTTCCCTTCAATGTAAAAATATGCGCCGCCGTGATAGCTTCCGTTTTGGTCGCGTTTTCGGTGACGGACGGCGAGAACGATCTCCGCATATTTTATCGGAAGTGCGGCAATGGCACTGACGAGCATCCAGAAAATCGCTCCCGAACCGCCTATGTATATCGCTGAAGCAACGCCTGCAATGTTACCGACTCCGAGTGTTCCCGCAAGTGCCACGATCATGGCGCGCATCGGTGATATTCCATCACTCCCGCCCGATTTAAGTGCACCTAGCATACGGCGCGGCTTGGTTATGAAAAAGGGACGCAGATATATAAGCAGGAATATGCCCGTGAAAAAGACCGCGATGCAAAGTCCGGGGCCGAAAATATAGCTGTTTGCGAAATCAAGCAGATTTGTCATGTTGCCTCCGTGTTCGTTTTTATATATTGTATGTTTTTGCACGGAGTTAAAGAACGGTTTCACGGTTAGCACTCGGCGCATCTGCGTGATAAAAATAGCGTAAAATGGGGTATTTTGGCATAATTATATATTGTGGAAATAAGTTGTAACTAAAGTGTAAACTATGGAAAAAAGGCTTGATTTTTGTTTTTAGTGGGTGTACAATATAATCGTAAGTTAGCACTCACACGCTTCGAGTGCTAAAAATACCAAAAATAAGCACGTCACATGACGGCACAAATATCAGGAGGAAAATATCATGACTATCAAACCGCTTTGCGACAGAGTTGTCGTTAAAATGGTGGAAGCAGAGGAAACCACAAAGAGTGGTATCATTCTCGCAGGCGCGGCAAAGGAAAAACCGCAGGTTGCAGAGGTCGTTGCAGTCGGCCCCGGCGGAATCGTTGACGGCAAGGAAGTTGTTATGACCGTTAAGGTTGGTGAAAAGGTTATCACCAGCAAGTATGCAGGCACAGAGGTTAAGTGCGACGGTACAGATTACATCATCGTCCGTCAGAGCGACATCCTCGCTGTTGTTGAATAATTAACTCGGAGGTAATTTGAAATGGCAAAGAATATCATTTACGGAATCGAAGCAAGAAACGCTCTCCTTGCAGGCGTTGATAAGCTTGCTAACACTGTTAAGATCACAATGGGTCCCAAGGGCAGAAACGTCGTTCTCGATAAGAAGTTCGGCGCTCCGCTGATCACTAACGACGGCGTTACCATCGCAAAGGAGATCGAGCTTGAGGATGCGGCTGAAAACATGGGCGCACAGCTTGTTCGTGAGGTTGCAACCAAGACTAACGACGCTGCCGGTGACGGTACAACAACCGCAACACTTCTTGCACAGGCGTTCATCACCGAGGGTATGAAGAATGTTGCCGCAGGTGCTAACCCCATCGTTATCCGCAAGGGTATCCAGAAGGCAGTTGACAAGGCTGTTGCAGGTCTCGTTGCAAACTCCGCAAAGGTAAACGGTACAGCTGATATTACCCGTGTCGGAACTGTTTCCTCGGGTGATGAGGTTATCGGTAATCTCATTGCTGATGCTATGGAAAAGGTTACTGCAGACGGTGTTATCACTGTTGAAGAATCGAAGTCGGCTGAAACCTACAGCGAGGTTGTTGAGGGTATGCAGTTTGACCGCGGTTATCTCTCGCCCTATATGGCAACTGACACAGATAAGATGGAAGCCGTTATCGACGATGCTCTCATCCTTATCACAGAGAAGAAGATCAGTAACATTCAGGAAATTCTTCCTGTTCTTGAGCAGATCGTTCAGGCAGGCAAGAAGCTCCTCATCATTGCAGAAGACGTTGAGGGTGAAGCTCTCACAACTCTCGTTCTCAATAAGCTTCGCGGCACATTCGTCTGCGTTGCTGTAAAGGCTCCCGGCTTCGGCGACAGAAGAAAGGAAATGCTTCGCGACATCGCCATCCTTACCGGCTGTGAAGTGATTACCGAAGAGCTCGGCCTTGAACTCAAGGATGCAACCGTTGCACAGCTCGGCCGTGCAAAGCAGGTCAAGATCAGCAAGGAAAACACCATCATCGTTGACGGTGCAGGTTCTCAGGACGAAATCAAGGCCCGCGTTGCCCAGATCAAGAATCAGATTGAAGCCACCACTTCCGAATTCGACCGCGAAAAGCTGCAGGAAAGACTTGCAAAGCTTGCAGGCGGTGTTGCTGTGATCCATGTCGGTGCTGCAACCGAAATCGAAATGAAAGAACAGAAGCTTCGTGTGGAAGATGCTCTTGCAGCTACCAAGGCAGCTGTTGAAGAAGGCTACGTAGCAGGCGGCGGCGTTGCACTGCTCAACGTCATCGACGACATCGAAAAGCTCCTTGCTACCGCAGAAGGCGACGAAAAGACCGGT
>JAZNFB010000033.1:0-3417 GCA_045588895.1 Candidatus Flemingiibacterium sp. | reverse complement strand
CTTCGCTTGGATGATTTAAAATGAGGCTCACAAAAATCGCCCGATCATATAGCGAATAGTGCTTCTCCGTTTATTCAACAAGATCGTCAGCCTTGTTGTTTGCCGGATCAACGCTGCTGTATTCTAATAAATCTCCGTCAGTTTTTTTAATTCGATATACGTTTGTTCTTCATAAGGAGTAGTAAGCCCTGCACCTACGACGGTCGAAACAAAATCCCCATCATTTTGAGGCTCCTCTACTACTTTTCTGTATATCTCAACTGCTGCGGCATAATCATACTTGCTTTTTATATATATCTGAAAAGATGCTATCTTTGCCGTAGCATAGCAATAATTTTTCACAGAATAATTGATGCCAAGCCTTCTCCAATAAGTCATAAGCTGACTTACCATGTTGTTTGAGAGATCGCGGGCGTTGTATTCGTCGATCAGATCACTCATTATGCGCTCGAAATCTTCAAGCGTCAAGGTTGAGGAATCGCCGGTATATATGATCTCATCAAATTCATCCTTTATAACACTTAAAATGATCTGATACATCCAGTCATACATTTTATAGATCTCTGCGCCTTTAAATGCCCTGCTGTCAATCTTATTCGAAAGATAGCTGTACAAAAGCATTGCATTGGCTGTCGAGTGTGTCTCGTCCAGATCATACGAATAATATGCGCTGTTTGAGTCCCCAACAAAATTTGTGTAATAATGACCAAGCTCGTGCGCCATAACGTCAAGCGCGGTTTTGTCTTTATGAAAATAACATATCGGTGTGTTTCCTACACAGTAAACCATCGCATTGTTGTACGAGTTTTTAGTGTTGCCGATAAGTACCCTGTCCTTTTCGAATGCCTCCATCATTGCCTCACACGAAGACGGAGCAAGAGAGGAAAAATAATCAAAAAGATAGTCCTCGTCAAATGAATCGTACTTATCAAACAAATATTTATCCGAAAGCGAATATTCAAAACTCGAAAGGCTGCTGTCAATCTGCTTGCTTTTTGTTTTAAGCGCTCTATAAATCGGAACAAGATATTCTTTTGTGTATTTGCGCAATTGTTCGCGCTGAGCCGTTGTATCGTTCCTGTAAAAAATATGCTTGCACGCGTATTCGTAATAATTTTCGGCACTTGAAGCCACTGCCAAACCGTTTGCCGCTATAATATACTTCTTATATACCTCAAATATTTCATCGTCGCTTGCATTGCTGTTTATCAGCGAGTTGTATTCCTCCTCGAGAAGCTTCATATCATATGCATAGTCATCTGCGGATGAAATTCTCATAACAGTATGACCCTTATACTCCTCCCAAACCACTTCCTTGAACACCGTTGAAAGATTATTTGTTACATTTTTGGATGTATTATAAAAACCCCAAAAAAGATCTGCTGCCTCATCATGCAACCGATACGCATACAAATAATTGTCCCACGCGGTATCATCCGACATATCATAGCAATACTGCAAATATGCTATATCGCACTGTGTCTGAATTTCCGCTCTAAGAGACAAAACCTCATACAACGCGTTTGTGAATATATCCTCGCTTCCCTTTTCATCTTTATTAAACAAAAGCTTGGCTTCGTCAAGCTTATCATTATATTCAGCAAGCTTTTTATCGGTAAGATTGAATTTGAGAGATGATACGGAAATCGAAGGATATACAATTTCAAAAATGAAATTCTCTTTATCATCCATCGTATCCGCACTCGACTCGGCAGATTCGCTTGGCATAGTTAAATTATCTGTAGAAACCGATAGCGGATCATCGGTGTTATTTGTGCACGCCGCAAATGTGGGAATAAGCATCACGGCGACCAGTAATAACATAACAATTCTAGCAGTATATTTCATTTTTCTCCTCCAAAAGAATTATATCGTAATCCAGTTATATGACCACTGTCTATCTTGCAAGTATTATAACACACTGAAAAATAGATGTCAACGACACGAATTTATACTCACTCAAATAAAAATGTTGCGTTTGAAATGCAACTATCACAACAAAACATTAAAAAATCCGTGCAACTCGCTATGTTCCTAGGCCAGTCACGGCATTACTACCCGATCAGGTTCGAGCTCAATTTAAAAAACCGGGGCGATTGCCTCGGGTTTCTGTTTGTGGCACCTTTTGTTTACGCTCGATTCTCGTCTCGACTTCGCTCCTCGGTCAGTCGCGGCTTCACTACCGCTCCCGTTTGAGCCCTTATCCGATGCACAAACAAATTTGAACCTTTATAAAAAATAACCTGTAAATCTTACGCGATATTTTTGAGTGTCAACAACCGTAAAGGAAACGATTTTATTCCCCTGTGTTTCAAGCTTCAACTCGGCGTTTTCAGATACGGATTTTACTGTTTTTTTGATTAGCTCAAGCTGATCTATGTTGTACCAGAATTTTTGTTTTTTGCTTTTGCGGACAGCAATATCAACAAGCGATGCATATAACTTGGGTGTCCACTCAAAATTTTCAAAAGGTGCTGTTAGTGCTACATTGAAGGCTCGATTAAGAAAGAAACTGGCTAAAGCTATACAAACAATTGCACCAACCAGCCAACAAATGAAAAAGACTTCATCCGACATGTTGGGGAATATAGCACCTTTATCAAATAAAAGCAAAGCCCCGAATAACCATGCAAGCCCAATCACACTAAAAAGAATTGAGAACACCATATAAACGGTATATCGAACGGGTTTCTTATTCCCCATTCTCTTTTCTGCCTCCGCAACAGCTGTTACAATTTCAAAAGCAGCTTTATTTCTACGCCCGCGAAGTGTTCTGCTTTCTCCCAAATACTCATTTGAAGTGCTATCAGTAAAATAAATATCCGAATTGAGCATAATTCGTCTTAACTTGGGATATTTAGGGAATTTACGAATAACGAAAAGTTGAGGGAAAACATACCCTCCGCCGAGCGCCAAAAAAGCCACACCAAATACAACAAACAAAACTCGCTCACCTGAAACATTAAATGATCCTTCCGAAGCGAAAGCAAATATACACAATGCTCCCCCTACCACAAACAATAACATGAAAAAGATCATACATCCAAGAATATAAGAATAATATTCTTTCTTGATTTTCCCGTTAAAAATATCCTTTTTCAAAGTTTCACCGCCTTTCATTTTCACATTATATCACAAAAAGTTATTTTTTCAATATAATTTTGTAAAGTTACACAGGTTCAAGGCCAAAAGGTTTAAAAAAGTGCAGTGGTGAAGGAGGTATGTTTTTTACCCCCCCTTGAAAACATGAAAAGCCCTTGAAATCAAGGACATTTGTGTGTTAGGGTGCAACAGAATTGCAGCTCTCCGTTTGCGCGAAGCGCAACATTAATTATTCATTATTCATCAGCGAAGCGACTTCATTATTCATTATTCATTCAAAATCCGCTTGAGATAAATGAATAATGAATGATGAAT
>JAZNFB010000032.1:0-2564 GCA_045588895.1 Candidatus Flemingiibacterium sp. | reverse complement strand
CGGCGAGAATGACACGCTCGTTGGTATCTCGGTTGCAGGCGGTGCGGCTTATGTCGTTGCGGCGCTGACAGAGGCAAAGGCGGCAGGCGCGCTGACTGTTTCACTTTCAAGCAACAGTGACACTGCCATTGAAAGGGTTGCTGATATTGCTATTATAACAGACACAGGTGCCGAGGTTATAACCGGTTCAACCAGGCTCAAAGCAGGCTCGGCACACAAGATGGTGCTCAATATGTTAACAACCTGCACAATGATAAAGAGCGGCAAGGTTTATGAGAACCTTATGATAAATCTGCGTCCGACAAATGTTAAGCTTGAAGCGAGAGTTGTCAGAATTGTTTGTGCTATTCTTGAATGTGACGAGGAAACTGCAAGAGGGTTACTCGATGCACATGAATGGAACATCCGTGCCGCTGTTGAGTCGCTTAAGAATGGATGAGGGCAATTCGTAGAGGACAAAGTGCAAAAAAGCAAAAATCCCATTGCATCCACTGCCATAATATGTTATAATGAAAGCAATACAGACGGTTAACCGTCAGCATAAAAGGAGCTACTAACATGAAAGCAGAACTTAAAGACTATAACGGCAGACCGGCGCTCTTTATTGACGGCAAGGTCTATCCGCCGATGATGGCAACAATACGTACAATCGACGACTCGGAAATCATCTTCGATAAGGACTATTTCGAAAATCTCGGCAAGGCGGGAATCAAGGTGTTTTTCCTGATTTGCGACACAATATGGCTGAAACCAAATGCACTTGAGCTTTTCGATTATGAGGCACGTGAGCTACTTAAAGCAATACCGGATGCCTATATCGTTCCGAGAATTGGTCTGCATCCGACAAACGAGTGGATTCTTGAAAACCCCGACGAATGTACACTTTACAGCGACGGTACACATCCGCCCGTTAACCTTTGGACGGAATCGTATCAAAAGGATTTACCGCGCTGGTATTCGCTTTGCTCTCAGAAGTGGCGTGAGGACGCAGGTAAGGCGCTTGAGGAAACGTGGAATCTCATCATGCAGCTTCCTTATGCAGATAGAATAATCGGCTGTTTTCTTGCTGCAGGCGGTACATCGGAATGGTATTACAGACACTGGGCAAGCTTCATGGATAAGGATATCTGCCTTGATCACAGTCTTGCATTCAGACGTGAATTTTCGTCTTATCTGCGCGATACATACGGTACGGACGAAAATCTTCAGAAGCACTGGAAGAACCCGAATGCAACCATCGACAATCCTCCGATCCCGACATTTGATAAGCATTATTTTGCAAACAGAGTTGACAAGGATGCGGCAGTACCGAAGGGGCAGGTCGTTTCAAATTCGGGCAATCCGCCTCCGCCATATAACGGTACAAACCTCGGCTCATTCATTGACCACGACAAGAACGTCGATATTTACGATTTTTACCGCGCATGGCATCTCGGAACGGCAAATTCGATCATTCACTTTGCAAAAATAATCAAGCGTCTCACTCCCGGCAGAGTTGTTGGCGCATTTTACGGCTCACAGGGCTGTATCGATTTCCTTCGCTCGGGCACAAACGGCGGTACGCTGAAAATTCTCGAGAGCGACTGCGTTGACTTCCTTGCAAATCCCGGCATTTACGAGAACCGTGAGCCCGGCGGATGTACCGGTCAGCGTGTGGTTCAGGATTCGTTTGCCATTAACGGAAAAATGTACATCGTTGAGGATGATGCACGAACCTGCGCGGAAAACCGTTATTATCAGGATAAATTCAGAATTTACGATATGACAGATACGATAAACGTCCTCAAGCGTGAGTTCGGTCGCAATATCTGCGAGGACGTTCATTCGTGGTGGTTTGATCAGCTTATCGGAGGCAAGCGTTACAAGTATCCCGAGATTTATGAGCTTTTCTCAAAGCAGCAGATGATTGCCCGTGACGCTTATGAAATGAACCGCACCAAAAACAGTGAGGTTGCGTTCATATTCGACGAGGAAACGATAAACTCGGTGTCGTTCCAGACAACACGTGACCTTATCGAGCTTATGCGCGGCTATGAGCTTGCAAGAATCGGAACGCCCGTTGACCAGTATTATCATAACGATATGGCAAATCCCGATATGCCGTCTTATAAGATGTACGTGTTCATCAATACGTTCATTCTTTCCGACGAGGAACGCGAGGTTATCAAGAATAAGCTCCGCCGTGACAATGCCGTTGCGGTATGGCTGTATGCGCCGGGATTTGTCAAGCCCATGGCAGACACAAAGATGTCGGTTGAATACATAAAGGAATTAACGGGAATGGATATCGCCATGGATACCGATTCATTTGACGGAGTTTTCAGATGGAACGGGGAAGCTCATCCGATAAGCAAGACTTTTGACAACCGTGCACTTTACGGCTATTTCGACCGCGGCAGAGGCTCTTATTACAGTAGAAACAGTGCCGGCGCGGACGCACATTGGGACACATATCTCTGTCCGCTGTTCTATTCAAACGACAAAGACGCAAAAAACCTCGCATACTTCTTAACCAGCGGTTATCCTGCTGTTTCGGTGAAGGAATGTGACGGTTACACATCGGT
>JAZNFB010000031.1:0-2377 GCA_045588895.1 Candidatus Flemingiibacterium sp. | reverse complement strand
GGGTACACCATAGGCTATGTGGCTAACTTTGATTTTTCGCATGGTTGTGCAATTTTTGGTGCTTTGCGTGTTGTAGTATGGTTTTGATGGTTATTGAGCACACCAAAAGATTCACTCATGTTTTTGTGATAAGAGCAGGTTAATTCACTCATCTTTTTGTTGTGTGCCCAGAATAATTCCCTCATTTTTTGTAAGCACCTTGAATTATTGTGTGCTTCGGCATATAATATATACGAGGTGTTTAGTATGTACATCAAACGGAAGATAGACGACTTTCTCAAAAACTGGAAAGCGAACAAAGGACGCAAGCCTCTTATTGTCAAAGGTCCCCGACAGGTGGGCAAGACTGAATCCATTACCCGATTCGGCGAGGCTAATTACTCAAGCGTTATCTACATCAATTTCTACGAAGAGCCGAAATACAAGATGATAACCGTCGATGGCTACAAGCCGGAGGACATTATCAAAAACATATCGCGCATTGACCCTTCCAAGCGCTTCATCGAAAACGACACGCTGATTTTCTTTGATGAACTTCAGGATTTCCCCGAAATATCCACCGCACTCAAGTTTTTCAAGATAGACGGTCGCTACGATGTTATCTGCAGCGGCTCTCTGCTGGGTATAAACTACAAGCGCATTGAAAGCAACAGTGTAGGCTACAAGACCGACTACGAGATGTATTCCCTTGATTTCGAGGAGTTCCTCTGGGCCAAAGGCTACGGCAGCGATACCATTGACGATATGCTGTTACACATGAAGTCGGGCACGCCGTTCAACGAGCTTGAGATGAACATATACGGCGGTCTGTTCCTTGATTTCTGCATTCTGGGCGGTATGCCTGCCGTTGTGCGAGAGTATCTGGAACATGGCACTTTCGAGGGTACTCTCGAGCTGCAGAGACAGCTCATAAGCGACTATCGTGAGGATATTCGCAAATACGCTGAGGGTATCGACCAGACAAGAATCCTCAACATATTTGATCATATCCCCGTACAGCTTGCCAAGGAAAACAAAAAATTCCAGATTTCTAAGGTAGCAAGCGGCGCACGCTTCAAGGATTATCGCGGCTGTATCGAGTGGCTCTTCGACGCAGGTCTCATCAATATATGTTACTGCCTTGGTTTTCCCGAACTGCCGCTCAAAGGCAACTATGATGAGACAAAATACAAGCTCTATCTGAAAGACACAGGTCTGCTCGTTGCCATGCTCGACGAGGAATCGCAGGACGATCTGCGAGCCAACAGAAATCTGGGAGTCTACAAGGGTGCGCTTTATGAAAACGCCGTGGGAGAAGCGCTCTGTAAATGTGGTTATGGACTGTATTACTACAAGCGCGAGGATTCAACCCTTGAGCAGGATTTTTTTGTACGCACCGCTGATGCTCTTATACCGGTTGAAGTCAAAGCCAATAACGGTCGTTCAAAATCGCTTCGCACGCTTATCGAAAGCGAAAAATATGCCGATATTTCCTACGGCATCAAGTTGTGTGCAGGCAACATCGGTGTAAGTGACAATATTTATACCTTCCCCTACTTCTGTGCGTTTCTGATTAAGAGGTATCTGGCGGGGTAAAAGATTATGCCGGACAGCGGTTTACTGCTCGACTTTTTCATGCTATAAAAATCTGACAAAATAATATAATTCAAATTATGATAATTCAGATTATATAACCTGTCAATGCTATTCTTAATACCAAAATATTCTCGCAGAGGTGTTCTATATATGAAAACTAAACTTAAAAGAAAGATTCAATACGCCTGTGTGCCGGCTGCGCTTTTCGGCGGAGGGTTAATATTCAGTATTATTTTCGGCATAATCACAAGAGGAGGCATTCATTTCGGGATGCCTGCAAGGTTTGCTCTTGCGCTTTTTCTGTGTCTGCTGGGGATGTTTTTGCTTCGCAAAATACCGAAACGCACTTTGATTGTGTCTTCTGCAATTGCCAGTGTTATTGTCCTGGCAATCAATCTGCTGTGGCTTGCGGCTGTTGGAAATTCCAGCCTTGTGACTTTGTTTAGTATTCTCGATTGGTTCAGAAACATACCGAATAACATCGTTTTTCCGCTTTCGTCATTGTTTTCCGCTGGCTCATATGCGGCTGCAATTATTTTCACAATAATCGAAGCCCTCGTTCCGATGGTTTACGCTTTTTCCGGTGTTTTTGACCGTATTGCAGCGCTGTTTGCAAAGAATAAGGAAAATAAATGATACGAACATAAACGGTTCGCAATCGATACTCTACGCATTTAAATAGATCCGGCAGATGAACTTTGTTGTTATCCGCCGGATCTTGCTATCTATACGGTTGTATTTACTTTAACTTACGCCGTCCTGACGATCTCCTCGTTCATCTCAATATACCTGACCGCTTTCT
>JAZNFB010000030.1:0-4454 GCA_045588895.1 Candidatus Flemingiibacterium sp. | reverse complement strand
TTAATCATCTTTTCCTCCAAGCAGGCGCATGATCGCAGACTTCGCATCTGCAACGGTGTAAATTCCGTGCGGAACATCGAGCCCACGCTCACGAAGCTTATTGCAAAGCTCGGTTATCTGCGGCACGCTTAGTCCGACATCCGAAAGCTCCTCGGCCTTGTCAAAAACCTCCGCAGTTGTTCCGTGCATAAAGATCTTCGCCTTATTCATAACAACAATTTCGTCGGAATACCTTGCCATATCCTCCATCGAATGGGAGACTATGATAACGGTGTTCCCTTTTTTTCTTTGGTAATCGCGTATACCGCCGAGTATTTCCTCGCGTCCTTTGGGGTCAAGCCCTGCCGCCGGCTCATCGAGAACAAGTACCTCCGGCTCCATCGCCATAACACCGGCAATGGCAACACGGCGTTTCTGTCCGCCCGAAAGATCAAACGGTGACTTATCAAGCATCTGTTCTGAAATACCGCAAAACCTTGCAGCTTCAAGAACACGACGTGCAACCTCATCCTCGGAAAGCCCCATATTTGTCGGTCCAAAGGCAATGTCACGTCGTACCGTTTCCTCAAAAAGCTGATATTCCGGATACTGGAAAACAAGTCCAACCTTGAAGCGAAAACGGCTTATTTTCTTTGGGTCCTCCCAGATATCCTCGCCGCCTACAAGCACCTGTCCCTCTGTCGGACGCACAAGACCGTTAAAAAGCTGAACAAGCGTAGACTTGCCCGAGCCGGTGTGTCCCATAAGACCGGTTATTTTTCCGGCATTTATTTTGAGTGAAATATCGTCGAGCGCCAATTTGCGAAAGGGCGTGTCGGGCGAATATACATATGATACATTTTTAAGTTCAAGCATGGTTATTTGTTATCTCCAAACAGCTTCATAATCTCATCGGCACACTCATCAACCGATAATTTATCAATATCAACGCAAACGCCGTCACATTTAAGCTCATGTAAAACCTCAACCGTCTGCGGCACATCAAGCCCGATCGATTCGAGTAATTTTACATTTGAAAAGACCTCCGCAGGCTTACCGTCAAGCTCAATCCTGCCGTCGTTAAGAACAATAACACGGTCACACATTGCCGCTTCATTCATGTAATGAGTTATGTGCAGGACTGTGATCCCAAACTCGCGGTTCAGACGGATGATCGTATCCATAACCTCGCGGCGGCCGGACGGATCGAGCATCGCGGTGGATTCATCAAAAATGATACACTTCGGCATCATTGCGATAATACCGGCAATAGCCACTCGCTGCTTCTGACCGCCCGAGAGCTGATGCGGCGAATGACGTGCAAATTCGGTCATACCGACAGTTTTAAGGGCATCGTCAACACGTCTTCGTATTTCATCCGGCGGAACACCCAAATTTTCAGGGCCAAACGCAATATCCTCCTCAACAACTGTCGCAACGAGCTGATTATCGGGATTCTGAAAAACCATGCCTACGTTTTTGCGGTTTTCAAAAAGCTGATCCTCGGTGAGATCACGAGAGGTTATATCAAGACCGTCAACTGTAATCCTGCCGCTTGTCGGAGTCAGTATGAGATTAATAAGCTTGGCAAGCGTTGACTTACCCGAGCCGTTATGACCGAGCACGGCAACAAGCGAGCCACGTTCAATTTCGAGGCTCAGATCCTTAAGAACGGGTATACTGCGTCCATCGTCATCGGTATATGAAAAATTAAGGTTTTCGACCTTTATGAATGTATCACTCATTTTGTGTCCTCGTTATAGTTACCTAAAAATCTGAACTGAGTAAGCTCATCGGAAAGCGCACAGGTAAGGTTAAAGGTGTGAATATCACTCATTGAACCGTTGAAATCAAGATAAAAACGGTATTCAAACGGCTGTGCAGGTATCGGACGGCTTTCGATTTTGGTCAGATTAAGTCCAAGTGCGGAAAAATATCCGAGTATACGTGAAAGTGTACCCTCTCTGTGAGCCAGTGAAAATTGGATGCTTATTTTATCTGCGCCCGGAGCAATGGTAAGCTCACGTGAAATTGCGACGAATCTCGTGGTGTTCACTTTTTCGTTCTGTATTGCACACTTCAAAACCTCAAGCCCGTAAAGAGCGGCGCAGTCAACCGAAGCAATAGCGGCAAGGTCAGTCCTCGGGCTATTTGAAACTGTTTCTGCGGCAATTGCCGTGTTGGTCGCCTGGGTTGCCTTAATATTTGAGCCGGATATAAAATCGGAGCACTGTCCGATAGCCTGCGGATGCGAAAGAACCTCGGTTATATCTGCAATTTTTGTTCCCTTTTTTGCAAGCAAACAGTGTTCGATCGGCAGTCTGTGAGAAGCGCATATGTATGCGTCGTTATCCATAATAAGACGGTATACATCCGTAACAGAGCCGTATGTGGAATTTTCAACCGGGAGAACACCGTAATCAATTTCTCCCGAATGAAGAGCGGCAAATATCTCTGACCAGCTTTCAAAAAATACGATATCACAGCCCGGATACATCAAACGTGCCGCCTGCGACGAGAAAGCGCCGTCAACGCCCTGTGCACCGACCTTAACGCCGTTATACGACTCTGGGATATGCTTTCCTGCCTCAAGCGCCGCATCAAAAAATGCACGTCTTGGCGAGAGCTGACTTTTGAGTTCATACTGATGTAGCTTTGACATATTCATAATTCCATCGTATGTTCCGACTAACTTTTCACGAATATCCGCAGGTGATCTTTCTCCGATCTTTTTGAGAACCTCACGCTCACGCACATCGTCAAAAACCTTCATGTCGTTCGCAAGCTTATATTTTGCAACACTCTCGGCAACGCGCATACGTTTTTCGAGAAGCGATAAAAGCTCTGTATCAATAGCATCAATCTCTGCCCGACACTGCGACAGATCCTTCATAAAAACATCTCCTTGGTAAAACTGTTATTTTGCGCTCCAACGTGCACTGCTGCCGCACGGAAGTGTCGCTCCCGTCTGTGTTACGGGCAATCCTATTTCATCCGCAGTAACCTTACCGCCATGCTTTGTGCCAACGTGAAGATTTAAAAGATAACCCGTCGTTGAAGCGGAAAGTCCGGTTGTGTATGAGTTAAGTAAGAAAAATAATGGCTCATCCGAAAGCACCTGCGTTGTCAGAGCAACAAGATCGTCAATGTTTTCTTCAAGTTTCCAAACTTCGCCCGACGGACCTCTACCGTAGCTCGGCGGATCCATAATGATCGCATCGTAACGGTTGCCTCGTCTGATTTCACGCTCAACAAATTTCTTGCAGTCATCGACAATGTAACGTATCGGAGCGTCTGCAAGTCCTGAGAGCTTTGCGTTCTCCTTACACTGTGCAACCATTCCCTTTGCCGCATCAACGTGACACACCGCCGCACCTGCCTTCGCCGCCGCAACAGTCGCACCGCCCGTGTAACCAAAGAGATTGAGCACCTTGATGGGACGTCCTGCCTCACGTATCAGCTTTGAAAACCAATCCCAGTTAACTGCCTGCTCGGGAAAAAGACCCGTATGCTTGAAGCCCATGGGACGGATTATAAATTCAAGATCCAAATTCTTATATTCGAGCTTCCATTCAGAAGGCAGCTTATTTTCACGCCATGCGCCGCCACCCGATGATGAACGGCGATATACTGCATCTGCCTGCTTCCAAAGCTTACTTTTCTTCTGACCGTGCCAGATCACCTGCGGATCGGGACGAATCAGTATATATTTTCCCCATCTCTCAAGACGTTCTCCGTCCGAGGTGTCAAGGAGCTCATAATCCTGCCAATTATCGGCTTTCCACATTTATTTTAACCTGTTCCTTTATTATTTATTTTCCTCGCCCATAGACTGCGAGAAAATGTCAATTTGCATATCCGACTGTGTCTGCGTGCCCGATGGCTCTCTCCACGGAAGATTAAGATGCTCATATGCAAGTCTCGTTACACAGCGTCCGCGCGGAGTTCGTGAAAGATAACCTATCTGCATAAGATACGGCTCATATACATCCTCAAGCGTTATTGCCTCCTCGCCGACAGTCGCCGCAAGAGTTTCAAGTCCAACCGGACCGCCGCCGTAGAATGTGATGATGGTTTCGAGCATTTTGCGGTCAATGTTATCAAGACCAAGCTCGTCTATCTCCATCATATTGAGTGCCGCAGAAGCGGTCTTTCTGTCAATCTTACCGTCGCCGCGCACTTGTGCAAAATCGCGTACACGCTTTAAAAGGCGGTTTGCAATACGCGGTGTACCTCTGGAGCGTGACGCAAGCTCAAGTGCACCGTCCTCGTCAATCTCAACCCCGAGAATCGAGGCTGACCGGCGAATAATAAACGCAAGCTCCTCGACTGTATAAAGCTCGAGTCGAAGCAATACGCCGAAACGGTCACGAAGCGGAGTTGTAAGCTGTCCGGCACGTGTCGTTGCACCAATAAGCGTAAAGTGCGGAAGCGGAAGATGTATACTCTGTGCAGACGGTCCCTTACCGATGATG
>JAZNFB010000029.1:0-2747 GCA_045588895.1 Candidatus Flemingiibacterium sp. | reverse complement strand
TTATCATACGGTTTTCTTTTTCTGCCTGACGGAGATATTGACGTGTCGAAACTCCCATTGTTGCTGTGTCCATATCGAAGATACCGATGATATCGCGTGTTCTTATTATGCGGTTGTTTCCTGCGTGTACGTACATTTGTTTTCCTTTTTGTGATTATTTTAAGTCGAAGTGTGGTGCTTCGATTTTCGTGTCCTCCGTAGTAGCCGGAGTGAGGAGGATTCCCGACTACCGAGAGCGCTTCAAACGTCCTGTGAAGCGATAGCGTATATTAAAGTTTTTTGCCAAGCTTTTTTCAAACAAGCCGCGTACTTCCCCTTATAGTCTAACAATAATCTCCACACTTTACCTCTATAAACTTCGCCTCAGATTCAACGGGCGGCGGCGTGCAGGTGGTCATAATAACTTGTCTTTGTCCAAGCTTTGATAAAAGGAACTTCTGTCGTCTTGCATCAAGCTCGGAAAGAACATCGTCAAAGAGAAAGACCGGATATTCACCTGAATATTCCTTTGAAATTTCTCCCTCACCAAGCTTCAAGGCAAGTGCAAGAGAGCGCTGCTGTCCCTGGGACGCAAACTGACGGGCTTCCTTTGAATCGAGATATATCTCAATATCATCTTTATGTGAGCCGTAAAGTGTCACACCGGCGGCCGCTTCACGCTGTGTATTTGACGTGAGTAAATTTAAATATCGCTCATAAGCTTCTTTTTCGGAAAGTAACTCGGTTGTTTTGAGGCTGTTTTTATAAACAAGCTCCGGAACCTCACAAAAACCCTCACCGCTGCTTTTTGAAAGCTCAGAAAAAAACATTTTTACATACACTGAAAGCTTTTCAATGTATTCATGTCTTGTAGCATAGATAAATGCGGCTTCGCGTGCCAACTGTTCGGAATAAACCTCGAGTAAGCTATCGTCACAAAGACCGTCGCCGATCTGTTTTAAAAGTGCATTTCTTTGAGTTAATATTTTAGAGAACCGTTGAAGTGACTTCAAATACATCGGACGAAGCTGACATATCGCAACATCGAGAAAGTTACGCCTCTCCGACGGCCCTGCTTTAACGATCGCCAAATGCTCGGGGCAAAACAAAACTGCTCTGAATATGCCGATAAGCTCCGATATTTTAGTGAGCGTTACACCGTTTTTTTTACATTCGCGTCTGCGTGCACTTTCCTGACTGTAAGCCTTGAAATAAAGCTCTTTTTCTCTTTCGTCATCCTCCATCAAAAGTGACACCTCGAAAAAGTTCTCGCCGAATTTTACCATATCACGCTCATGCACAGTACGGAAGCTTTTGCCGGACGCCATCAGATAAATTCCCTCAAGCGCATTTGTTTTTCCCTCGGCATTGTTACCGATCAGAACGTTTACTCCGGGCGAAAATTCAATTTCAGCTTCACTGATGTTACGAAAGCCATGGTAAATTACCCGTTTTGCAATCATTTGAGCTTACAAGGCAGAACAAGGAATATAAATTTGTCGTTTTCGTCCTTTTCAAGCGGTTCGATCACCATGCTGATATTAGGCGACGAAAGCGAAAGGCGAAGCTTATCACACATTGAAGCTTTAAGTGCGTCGGTAAGATAACGGCAATTGAAGCCGATCTCAATTTCGCCGCCTTCATGTGAAGTAACAATCTCGTCACGCACTTTACCATTCACCGAAACAGAAGTTATTTCAAGTCTGTTCTCACCGAATTTACAGCGTGCGAGAGATTTATTTTTGCCTGCCGCATCGTCTGTAACAAGCGAAGCACGGTTGAGCGCACCCTCAAATATTTCTGTATCAATATCAACGAAAATGGTACTGTTTTTAGGAATGATACGCTCATAATCGATATAATCGCCGTCAATGAGACGCGAGAAGAACACAGTGTCACGCTTTTCGAAGCGGAAAATAACCTGTTTTCTCGAAATATTGATGCTTACGTCCTCATCCGGCTCGTTAAGAAGCTTTACAACCTCTGTAAGTGTTCTTCCGGGGATGATAAACGAAGTATCAAGCTCTGTTTCAGAGGTATTTTCAAGCTCACAAACCTTTTCACGAATAGCAAGGCGGAAGCTGTCACAGCCAACAGTTGTTATACGGTTACCGTTTAATTTGAAATAAGCGCCGTTAAATGTGGGACGGGCATCGTTCTGTGCAACAGCGAAAAGGGTTTGTATTATCATATTTTTCATATCGCCCTGCTTTATAATGAAGCCTTTTCTGTTTGAGATATCGGGAATAGTCGGATATTCCTTGGGATCTATTGCGTTAAGCTCAAATTCGGAGCTGCCGCAGGATAATTTTGCTCTGTAAAATTCGTTAACCTCAAGCTCGATCATACCGGCAGGCATGAGTCTTATTATTGAATTAAGGCTTTGAGCGTTAATGATACAAGCTCCGGGTTCGATTATTTCTGCATCTATTTCAATTCTCATACCTTTTTCGAGGTCATATGTGGTAAGAACAACTTTATTTTCCTCGCAGGTTATGAGTATACCCTCAACGGCGGAGATAGTATTTTTTGTTGAAACGCAGTATATAGCGTTACTTACTGCGTCCTGAATTATCGGACGGCTGAATCTTATTTTCATAATATATACCTCGTGGTTTTTATAATATTTTTTATATTGTCAGGTTTTTGTGAAGAGCACAACCATAGTTTGATGCACGGGCGCTCGTGTGCTGCAGCGAGGGGGCAGAAACCAACTCTCGCCACAGTTTTCCGCCCCCTCGACCCCCTACCTTCCTTGGGCGGTCTCC
>JAZNFB010000028.1:0-3899 GCA_045588895.1 Candidatus Flemingiibacterium sp. | reverse complement strand
CACGGCGATATCGTTCCCGTTTTCTGCGGTGCGGCAACAAGACTCTGGGGCGTTTGGACGCTTCTTAACAACATTTCCGAGTCCTTCCCCCGCCACACGGCGAAGAAGGAAGAGCTTGTTTCCGTCGGCGGCGACGAGGATACTATGCCCATAAATCCCGAAGGCGAGCCCGCGATCTTCGTATTCAAGACGGTTGCAGACCCGTTTGTCGGCAAGATGTCGCTCTTTAAGGTTATGAACGGTAATCTTAACCGTGATGTTACACTCCGCAATACAACAAGCGGTGCTAATGAAAAAATGGCACGTATTTACACCATGCGCGGCAAGAAGCAGACTGAGGTTGACAGTCTCTGCTGCGGTGACATAGGTATGACCGCCAAGCTTGCGGCAACAAATACCGGCGACACGCTGACTGCATCTGCTAAGGACATTAAATATAAGGGAATTTCGTTCCCCGAGCCTTTCTTGACTCAGGCGATCAAGCCTCTTGCAAAGGGAGATGAGGACAAGATTTCGTCCGGTATTGCAAAACTGCTTGAGGAGGATCTTACCACACGTTACGAAAATAATGCTGAAACCAAGCAGCTGCTTATTTCGGGTGTTGGTGACATTCACCTTGACGTGCTTGTTGCGAAGTTAAAGAACCGTTTCGGTACATCGGTTGTTCTCGAAAAGCCGAAGATTGCTTACCGTGAGACCATCAAGAAGACTGTTGAGGCAGAGGGTAAACATAAGAAGCAGTCGGGCGGTCACGGACAGTACGGTCATGTTAAGATCAAGTTCTCGCCGAGCGACGGTGACGGTCTTACATTCACAGAGAGCGTAGTCGGCGGTGCAGTTCCGAAGGGTTTCTTCCCGGCAGTTGAAAAGGGACTTCTTGAAGCAATGCAGAAGGGCGTACTTGCAGGATATCCCGTAGTTGGACTTGCGGCTGACCTTTATGACGGCTCGTATCATGACGTTGACTCGTCGGAAATGTCCTTCAAGATGGCGGCGAGCCTTGCATATAAGGATGGTCTCCCGAAGGCAGGACCTGTGCTACTTGAGCCGGTTGGCGCGCTTAATTGTCTCGTTCCAGATAACATGGTGGGTGACGTTATAGGCGATCTTAATAAGCGCCGCGGACGTGTACTCGGTATGGAAGCGTCACACGAAAAGAAGGGTTACACCAACGTACAGGCAGAGGTTCCGAAAGCTGAAATGATGGATTATCCCATCGCGCTTCGTGCAACCACCCAGGGACGCGGAAGCTTTACGTTCTACTTCGAGCGTTACGAGGAAGTTCCCGCAAACGTTGCGCAGAAGATCATTGCTGACGCTGCAAAAGCTGAATAAAAAATTTACGGGGCTGCCAAAAATGACAGTCCCGTTTTTGTTATATGAAAAACCGTCGGGCAGATCACTCGACGGTTGTTTTATCATTATTTTCGATTTTCTGTTTATCATCATTCTTGATTTCGTACGTAACGCCTTTGCCCTCGTTTGGTGACATTACAGCCGTGATGACATCGGCAATGAATATTATACTGAGCACCACCACAAGGCCAATATGTATCGGAAATGCGAGATGTTCGATATTATCATTGAGCGGAGGACCGAAGCCGCATACCGCCGCAGTTCCGGAAACTCCGAAGAGTATGACGCCGGAAAGGCAGATACGTCCGCGGAAATTTACACGCTTTGTGCTGTAGTCCCACCAGCGCTGACCGTAAAAATGCTCAACGAGGACTCCTGTGAAATATTCAACAGTACCGCAGAGAAGCATAGCAAGCAAGAATACAAGCGGCGGATTCGCTCTGAAGCGTCCAAGCAGGATAAGCATCAATACCCCGCCGACACCGTACAAAGGAAGCCATGGACCGCGCAGCATACCGCGTTTCGCAACGACCTTTTCCGTCACGGCGGTATAGATAACCTCCCAAATAAAGCCAGCAAAGGCAAATATAAAGAACATAAGTGCAAGATTTTCGATTTTATAATCGGCAAGCACGGTTACATCACTATGAAAGATTGTGCGCCAAATATCGTTCATTTTTTTGCCCCTTTCTTACATTTTTCTGCGAGATACAAGAAAATTCGACAATATAATAATTAATTTACCGCAAGGAAGGGAAATCCCCCTCCTTTTTTTGCGGTAAGCTTATGCTTCAAGTGCAGGAGTGACGCTTACATACTGCGCTTCTGCTTTTTTATTGACGGCATCCGCGGTGATGATTACCTTGGTTATATCATTTCTTGACGGAACATCGTACATAATATCGGTCATGATATCCTCAATAATGGCACGAAGACCGCGTGCACCCGTGTTTCTTTCGATTGCGAGCTTGGCTATTGCCTTGACCGCATCTTCCTCGAATACTAATTCTGCACCATCCATGCCGACAAGCTTCTGATACTGCTTGACAAGCGCATTTTTCGGCTCGGTGAGGATGCGTACAAGTGCCGTTTCATCAAGACTGTCAAGCGAAACGATGACGGGTATACGTCCGACAAGCTCGGGAATGAGACCGTATTTGACGATATCGTGCGGTGTGACATCCTTAAATATGCCGGCTTTGACCTTTTCGTCTGTCTTTTTGATGTCGCTTGTGAAGCCGACCATTTGACTTCCGCGGCGTTCTGCGATGAGATCTTCAAGCTTATCGAATGCACCTCCGCAGATAAAGAGGATGTTTTCGGTGTTTATCTGAATAAATTCCTGATTCGGATGCTTACGTCCACCCTGTGGAGGTACGTTTGAAACTGTACCCTCAAGAATTTTGAGAAGTGCCTGCTGTACACCCTCGCCCGAAACGTCACGTGTTATTGAACGGTTTTCGCTTTTTCTTGAAATTTTGTCGATTTCGTCGATATAAATGATACCGTGTTCAGCGCGTTCAATGTCATAATCTGCCGCCTGAATGAGACGGAGAAGAATATTCTCAACGTCCTCGCCGACGTAACCTGCCTCAGTGAGAGTGGTGGCATCTGCGATGGCAAACGGAACCTTCAGTGCCTTTGCAAGTGTTTGCGCAAGATAGGTTTTACCAACGCCGGTTGAGCCGAGCAGAAGCACGTTGCTTTTCTGGATCTCAACATCCTCACTCTTTGCTTCTTCGACCTTTCTTCTTCCGCGTCTCTGAATCTTGGGCGCGTTCAAAATGCGCTTATAATGGTTATACACCGCAACGGAAAGCACCTTTTTCGCCGCATCCTGACCTATAACATACTCATCGAGCATAGCCTTGATTTCAGCAGGCTTCGGAAGTGTTGCGAGGGATAGCTCTTCGCTGCCCTCGGACATCATCTGCTCGTGATCGAAGATGATCTGGTTGCAGGCATCAATACAGTTATCGCAGATCATTGCACCCGTCGGTGAGGGAATGAGAAATTCAACCTGTGTTTCGCTTCTGCCGCAGAACGAGCAGTATTTCACTGAACTGTTAGACTCATGTATATTAGACATTTTTTAATTCCTTTTAGCCTTCTCTTTTTGCAATAACTTTGTCGATAAGACCGTATTTGCAGGCTTCATCGGCTGTTAAGAAATTGTCGCGGTTGGTATCCTTTTCAATCTGCTTCACAGTCTGTCCCGTGCGCTCGGAAAGGATAGAGTTCATGCGTTCACGGATGCGGATGATATGGTCAGCGTGAATTTTAATATCGGATGCCTGACCCTGAAGCCCACCGAGAAGTGGCTGGTGGATCATGATCTCACTGTTCGGGAGAGCAACACGCTTGCCCTTTGTGCCTGCCGCGAGGAGAAATGCACCCATGCTTGCCGCCATACCGATGCAGATGGTTGAAACGTCACATTTGATAAAGTTCATGGTGTCGTAAATAGCCATACCTGCGGAGATTGAGCCGCCGGGGCTGTTGATGTACAGACTGATGTCTTTATCGGGATCCTGCGATTCGAG
>JAZNFB010000027.1:0-2155 GCA_045588895.1 Candidatus Flemingiibacterium sp. | reverse complement strand
ACATGGCTACGATCCGACTTGGAACGGAGCGGCTTGGATACATTAACAAAATGACATTAAAGCGTTTTAAGAAGATGCTTGCGGCTCTTGAGATAAAACCGGCGCATTATCATGAAATTCCGCTTCGTAAGTTCTTGACTCCTCTTGCAAAGCTGCCGTTTACGAAAGAGATGTTTGTGAAAATGGCAGTGTGCGTTATTGCAAAACAGTGAAATATCAGGTCGGCATTTCTTCGGAGGTGTTGGCTTTTTATTTGTTTAACAAACGAAATCCGTCCACGCTCTGTAAAAATGGAGACGTGGACGGACTTTTATATGGAGGAAGGAAAAGTTTCAGTTTTAAATCTGACGGTTCATATCAATAAGGCACTGCTTGCAAACGAGCTTACCTTTGAAGAGAATAACGTCATCAGCATTGCCGCAGAAAAGGCAAGCAGGAACGTACTTTTTAAGGATAATCTTATCGTCGTCAACGAAGATTTCAATCGAATCCTTGGTTTTGATATCCATTTTATTGCGAAGCTCGATGGGGAGCACTATTCTGCCCAGCTCGTCTATTCGGCGGACGATACCTGTGGATTTCATGATGTGTTCTCCTTTGCTATTTTTACATATGTTTTCTTTTTGAGGATATATAATGTCTTATTTCCTCTATGTATTAATTTTACCACAAAAAGGAAATTATGTCAATATATTTTTTGACAAAAAGTTACACTGCGGTGGTGTCGGAAAATTGTGTATTTTGCCTAATATTTCAAAATATTACAAAATATGTTATTATTGTAGATTTTTGTAAGTCATACGACAAAATAAAAATCCCGCTTTACATACCCTGCGGCATTAAGCCTAAGTCGTGTAAGCGGGATGATATTCAGTTGGAATTGGGGTCGAGAACAAGGTAATCGCCCATTATATTTTCGGCGTAGGCAATCATATCGTCCGGAGTGGCATATGAGCCGTAAAGCCTGCCCGTGCCGTGATTTTTGGCGACGTCTGCAGGATAGTCACGCAGGAAGTAGAGGTGTGAATTAAAATAGCTCGGACCGTAGAAAAATGCGGTCGGTACAAATTCGGGCGATTCAATTTTGACTTCACCGTCACTCATGGCGACTATATCAAATGTGAGAAAACCACCGACCATGTTCTGCCAATACTGCATTGCGGAGAGGAGATTTCCGAGCGAATATATGCAGAGTGTTTCACCGTCCTCGGTTTCAATCCATTCGATTGGCTGGAGCACATGAGGATGGTGACCGATTATAACATCCGCACCGTTATCCGCAAGCAGCTTTGCAACTCTTTTTTGCTCACTTGACGGCGTTGAGATGTTTTCCTCTCCCCAGTGGATTGAGACGAAAACAAGGTCTGCGGCGTTTTTTGCAAGCTCACACTGGCGGATTATATCATTATCGTTTATATACGGCACGACCAGCTCTGATGAATCGGGAAGTCTTAAACCGTTAGTGCCATAGGTATATGAGAGAAAAGCAATTGACACGCCTTCACGCTCGATGATGCGTATATCGTCATAATCCTCACGGTTACGATAACCGCCGATCATCAGTATATCGCTCATTTCATCGGATTCCCAAAAATCGATTGTTGCAAGGAGTCCTGCTGCACCTTTGTCACACATATGGTTATTTGCAATGCCGACGATGTCAAAGCCGATATCGAGAAGATCACGCCCGAGATCCTGCGGCGAATTGAAATGCGGATAACCCGAGAGAGCATATCCGTCTCCGCACATGAGCGTTTCCTGATTGATAAACGCAAGGTCAAAGCCTGCTATATAGTCAATTACGTCTTCGTACATTGGTTTGAAGTTATATGCACGTGTTTCGGGAGTTGCACGCCTTTCTGCATCCATGTATATACAAGGGTGAATTACGTTGTCACCGGCGGCGAGGAATGAGATTCGTGCACGCTCAACAGGTTCACTTAACGGTGCTTCGGGAATGACTGTGGCATCTGTTGTAAGTGTGACATCCGTTGAAGCTTCAAGACTCGGATTTGTGGCTGTCAGCTCAGGCGGCTCTTTTGCACTATCGGAGCAGGCAGTCAGACAGAGTGTCATTACCGCCGCAAGCAATAAGAAATTTTTTATCATGGTCTACCTCATGTAATTTGAGTAATACTTAAATATAGTATATCAT
>JAZNFB010000026.1:0-9418 GCA_045588895.1 Candidatus Flemingiibacterium sp. | reverse complement strand
GTGGGATTTTTATATTTTGTTGTACTGCTGCAAAGACGTCTGATTTGATTTTCTCGCTGTTTTACATATCTTTACGGCATTTTTAGTCAAAGTGCCGATTGAATAATCATAACAAAAAGTGTATAATATTGTAAATACCATACCTTGGAGGAAGAAAAATGAGCGTTGTTATAGGAATAGACGTTGGCGGAAGTACGACAAAGATCGTCGGCTTTGATAAGACCGGCGGTGATAATAAGCTGATAAATCCAATTTTCGTGAGAGCAACCGATCCCATTACCTCGCTTTACGGTGCATTCGGTAAGTTCACGGATCAGAATGATATCGAGCTTTCCGATATAGAGATAGTTAAGGTTACGGGCGTTGGCTCGGCGAAGGTTACAAAGCCTATATACGGACTTGACTGCGTGAGCGTTCCCGAGTTTGACTGTATCGGACTTGGCGGACTTTATCTCTCGGGACTTGATGAGGCCATTGTTGTCAGTCTTGGAACGGGTACTGCGCTTATCCATGCACGCAGAGGACAGCAGATGGAATATCTCGGCGGTACAGGTGTCGGCGGCGGTACACTGATCGGACTTTCCAAAGAGATGCTTGGTATGAGTGACATTGACCATATCCAGGAGCTTGCCGCAGAGGGTGATCTTAATAACATCGATTGGCGTATCAAGCACATTGTCGAAAAGGAAATTCTTCCCGGTGCGCCCGATATGCTTACGGCGTCAAACTTTGGTAACGTCAGCGATATTGCTTCAAAGGCGGATGTTGCACTCGGTATCATTAACATGGTTTTTGAGACGATTGCGATGGTTGCCCGTTTTGCGGCGATGTCGTACGGACTTCGTGATATTATTTTGACGGGTAATTTAACAACTCTCAAGCAGGCGGAAGGTATCTTCAAAAGTCTTAATTCCATGTTTGATCTTAACTTCATGATTCCCGAAAATGCACAGTTCGGTACGGTTATAGGAGCAGCTCTTACAAAATGATTAGAGAACTTGAAAATAAAAAGCTTTATATATTCGATCAGGACGGAACAATATATCTCGGCGGCAGAGTTTTTCCGTCGGCAGTGAGGTTTATTAATTATCTTCGTGAGAGCGGTAAACGTGTACTTTTCTTCACCAATAACGCTTCACATTCGCCTGACTTTTATTTTCAAAAATTGACGCGGCTTGGATTCGCTCCAAAAAGAAACGAGATCCTTACCGCGGGGGATGTTACAATTCAGTTTTTACTGCGCCACAGAAATGCCAAGAGCGTTTATCTTGTCGGAACGCCGGAGCTTTGTACGCAGTTTCGTGACGCAGGTGTGACACTTGTTGATTCGGGTGTCGATCATGCCGACATCGTTGTGACCAGCTTTGACACGACGCTTACCTATGAAAAGCTTGAAGCAGCCTGCCGTTTTATACGTGCCGGAGCGGAATATCTATGCACTCATCCCGATTTTAACTGTCCCACTGAAACAGGCTTTATTCCCGACAGCGGTGCAATTGCCGCACTTGTTACCGCTTCCACCGGTATCATTCCGACCTATCTTGGAAAGCCGTATGAAACAACGGTTGATATGATAAGCGAGGTTACGGGGATTGCACGTGAGGATATGTGCATTTTCGGTGACCGCTTGTATACCGATATTGCGCTCGGCAAAAGGCACGGTGTTACCGCAGTGCTTGTTCTTTCAGGCGAAACTGCTGAGGCGGACGTTATGGCGGCAAAGGAATCTGACCGTCCCGATTATATTTATGCCGATCTTGGCGAGGTTATGGATCAAAACGACCGATAAAATTTTTTGTTATATTGCTCACCCTGCCTTCAAGCTCGGTGAGTATATTTTTTGCGCCGGATTCAAGCTTTTCGGGAAGCAGAGAAAGTCCGCTGTCGATTATATCCGAAACTACATATGTGATTTTAAGCGGTTCCTTTCCGAAATAGTCGCCCACGGCAGAAACGGCGGCGGAAAATGCTGTCAGGGAAACAACAACGAGGATCGTTTTTGCCGTGAATTTAACGAGCTTATACATCTTTTCACATCCTTATTCTGCATTATCTTTTATCATATCTATAATAGAATATGTAAGGTACTTGGCAGCGTTTTTGGCTTCCTCGAGCGAATTTGCCGCAGACCCGATCTCGATGAGGAGAGACCCGCTTGTGAACTGTTCATTGAAGGATGCACCGCGGATGTTTATCGCTCTTGCGAAGCGGTCGTAATTTGTTACAAGTCGATTCTGAAGCTGTGCGGCAACGGTGAAATTTGTTGTCCAGTCGGGATGGTCTGCGCCCTGCTCATTCGTTCCTACAAGAAGCATCACCTGCGCTGTAACTTCGCCGTTTATAACTGTTATCGGGCGGATGAGATCGCCGTTTTCTCGTATTATAGCATCACGGTGGACATCGAAAACATACTGTATTGACGGATATTCGGCGAGGTATTTTTGTATCGTGTCGGCGGCGAGATTGTATGAGCGTGTATAAGATTCAAGATCATGCATTGTTTCGCAGTGAATCGTCGGAATGCCTGCATCGTTTAACATATCTGCCATCACCTGTCCGACTGCGACCACGTTTTTATGTGTGTCTGAGCTTCGGTGGAGAAATCCTTGCGAAACAGACAACGCGCCGTCCGGTGAATATGATTCAGTGCCGTGAGTGTGTACGATGAGTATGAGCGGTTCTTTCGCGGAATATGCATCAAGGTCGGTTTTTATGGGATATTCGGCATTTAATGCCCCCTCAATATCCGGCGTAAAAGAGGTTGCATTTGAAAGTGTCACCTCACCTGCCGCGCTGCCGTATGTGAGATCGTACGGGATCAGTGCAAGCTCATCGTCGGGTAGGGCAGAGGGGTTATATGAATAGATATTTGTGAATTCCGTAGTGCCCGGATTTTGTTCACCGAGCGGATCTTGTGGTTGCTCCTCGTCAACTGTATCGGATGGGGTGATCGGCTGTGTTTCGGTCAAGCCTGTGTTTTCCTCGCCGCCGTCGAAATAGAGTGCATCGCTTCCGAAAAATGCAGCCGAGAGAAGAAGCTGAGTCATATTTTCACGGTCCGGAAAGGTGGGATTTTCCGGGAAACGAAAACATTCGCGTGCGGTGAGTGTTGGCGACCATTCGGAAACTGCTGACTCTCCTGCTCGCCACAGCAGAATGACGATAAAGATTCCGCCTAAAACCGAAAGTGTGCCCGAGAGAAAATCCGTGAATATCCCCTGTGAGGTTCTGCAAGTGAAGTTTGTGAGATTATTTGATGAGCGTAAATTCTGCATTTTATTACCGTCCTTTTTTCTTTGCCGTAGGCTTGTCTGTGAGAAATTATATGTCGGGACGGGCTTTATTATGACACTACAGTCCGCCGAAGGTCAGCGTTAATGCTCTTGCGGCAAGACGTGAAAGCTCGCGTACGATCGTATCGGTTTCCTTGGGCGTTACAAAGAAGCTGCGTCCCTTTTCGAGCACTTCAAGCAGCTTTTCGTCGGGTTCATCAATTCCTGCTCGCTCAAGCGCATCAAGCACTAATGTCGAGGAGTCAACGACCGTCGGAACGCCGAATGCAATGACGGGTACACCGAGGGCCTCACGGTCTATCGAGCGGCGGTGATTTCCGATGCCTGAGCCGGGACTTATACCGCTGCTGCCGAGCTGTACGGTTGTTGCGAGTCTGTCTGTTGAGCGTGCACAAAGGGAGTCGATCGCTATAACGAGAGAGGGCTTTATTTCCTTGCAGACACCGAGTATCACCTCGGCACTTTCGATGCCCGTTTGTCCGAGCACGCCGGGGATCACAGCGGAAATTTCACGTCCGCCGAGAAGTCCGAAAAGCCGCTCACTTTTAGTGCGAAGATGACGCGTCGCCGTTATAAGTCCGACTGTTTCGTCGCCGAGTGCATCCGCGGTAATGCGTCGGTTTCCGAGTCCTGCTATTAACACGCTGTCCGGAATTTTGCCGCACAACTGTTCTGTGAGAAGCTTTAATTTATCCGATATGACTTTGGCGGCATTTTCAAAATCACTGTCTGAGGCGAGCCATATTTTTCCGATATCGATCGTGATATATTTTCCGCACGGCTTACAGAGACGCTTTGACGCTTCTTCGGTGATTATTTCAACCGTGCTTACGCTGACCTTCCCATATTCCTCAAAGCTTTCGCCGATGCCGCTTCTCTGTGTAAGATCAAGCTCTGCGGCAAGGTCGGTGCGGTATTCCTTGTTCATAATCTTACCGTTCCTTTGTTGATTTTATCTATAGAAATTCTGCCCGATTGTTGATATTCTTATGTATGACGGCGCTTTATTTAATGGGGCTGATAAAAATTGCACAAGTTGGTTTACAATTGTAGATCTTAAAATGTACGGGACGTTAAAAGAATTGTGCATATGAGCCAAAACGGTGCGGCTTTGATTGTGCAATAGTATAAATTTTTTATTTTTTTGCAATTTAGTCATTGATTATATTGAAATTTAGTGATATAATATATATAATATTCTAATAATGTCAATTTGCGTTATTATGAAAGCATATTTCCTGCCACTTGCGGGATTTAACTCAGGGAGGATTCATAAGTATCATGAAAAAAATTATTTGCGCGCTGCTTCTTGCAGCTATGTGTGCAACTCTTTTTGCCGGCTGTTCCACGCTTAAAGGCGAAGAAAAAGGTGCGACGATAAATCTCTATATCGGTAGCGAGATCACTGATTTCGATCCCGCGCTCGCATATATCGATGACAGTGCTGTTAAGGTGCTCGGTCTTGTTTATGAGCCGCTTACCCGTATCAATGAAAAGGGTAAGGTTGAAAACGCTCTCATGAAGAGCTATAAGACTATTGAAAACGCCGAAAAGAACGACTACAGAATGGAAATCACCATCAAAGATACCAAGTGGAGCGACGGTCGCGCTGTTACTGCAGATGACGTTGTTTATGCTTGGAAGCGTATTCTTGATCCCGAGTTTTCCTGCGCTGCGGCTTCACTTCTCTTTGATATAAAGAATGCGTTTGACGTAAAGATGGGCGATATGTCTATTGATGACCTCGGTCTTGCAGCGGTTGACACAAATGTTATCGAGGTTCAGTTTGAGACCAAGATCAATTATGATCTCTTCCTTGAGAACCTTGCTTGTCTTGCTCTTGTTCCGCTCCGTGAGGACGTTGTTGTTCGCTATGAAAACTTCGGAACAAAGGTGTCCTCAATGGTTTCAAACGGTCCTTTCGCAGTTAAGGGACTTGAAGAGGGTAAGAGCCTTATGCTTGAGCGTAACGTTTACTATTACCGTGACACCGATAACGATGATGCACTCGACAAGTACGTTATTCCCTACAGACTTGTGATCGATTACACTATGGATGAGAATGAGCTTACCGAAGCATATGAAAACGGTGAGATCTACTATCTCGGTGATATCGCTCTCGATAAGCGTGCTGATTATGAAAAGAAGGCTGAAATTTCGGATCTTCTCTCAACTCACAGCTATATCTTCAATACAACAAACGAGCTCTTTGCATCTGCCGACGTGAGACGTGCGCTTTCACTGGCACTTGACAGAGAAGCAATTGCCGATATCGTAACCTACGCAGAAGCGGCGACCGGTCTCATTCCCGATGCTGTTTACGACAAGAAGGTTGGCGACAGCTTCAGAGCAAACGGCGGTGATCTTATCCAGACAACCGCAGATGCTGCAGGCGCAAAGTCTCTGCTTTCAGGTAAGAGCGGCAGCTTTACAATCACTTGCCGTAGCAACGCAGCAGATATTGCGATCGCAGAATACTGTAAGGATGCATGGAAGGCTCTCGGCTTTGATGTTTCAATTGAGAAGCTCGATGCGGCTGATTATATGGAAGCTTATGTTGCGGGTGATTACGATGTGATCGCAGTTGACTATCAGTCGCTTTCCACTGATGCTTTCGGTGCGCTGGCAGTATTTGCTCCGAAGTATTCCGGTATGGGCATCGACATTCAGAACGATAACTATGATCCCGTACCCTATATTCCCGGCTATGCTAACAATGATTACAGTGCTCTGATCGATTCCGCGCTTGCAGAAAAGAACAGAGGAGCACGTTCGACCATTCTCCACGATGCAGAAAAGCTTCTCATGGATGACATGGCTATAATGCCCATTATCTATAACCAGGATGCATACGTCTTCAACAGCAAGGTGCTTTCCAAGGTTAAGGATTATTACATGGGTTACAGAAACTTCAACAAGCTCACCATGAAGAACTGGAGAGACTACGAAACAACCGATGGCGAATAAGTCCTGATACAATAATCAGGGATGGGCAGATGCAGCTTGGCGTTTGCCCATTTTTGTCCGCACAGGCAAATTACAATTAAGGAGATGCAGTATGCAGGCACCGCTTAAAGAAAAAAATGATATAAAGATATTTATTCTTTATCTTCTCAAAAATCTCAAATATCCGCTTGATTTCAATACCATCAGTGATATTGTTGTTCAGGATGAGTTTGTTAACTATTTCGATTTTGCCGAGTGCTTTGCGGAGCTTCTCGATTCGGGAACAATTGAGCTTATCCGTGTTGGCGACGAGATCACAAATGAGGCGGCGATCGGTAAAAACGGCCGTCCGGAAAAGAAGGACGAGCTTTACAGTATAACAGAAAACGGAGTTATCGTTGTTGATCAGCTTCAGAGTAATCTTCTCAATATGATCAAAGAGAAGAGCCTTAAGAGCGCAATGCGTTTGATTTCCTTCAAGCAGCGCGGATTTGAAGTGAAATGTGACGGTGCTGAACGTGAGGACGGAAAGTACGATCTTCACTGTGAGGTTATTGAAAATAAAGAGCGACTTCTTGAGGTGAACATCCTCGTTAACGACAAGCAGAGATTCGATCAGATGATGTATAATTTCAATGAACGTCCCGAGATTATATATCGCGGAGTTGTATCACTGCTTACCGGTGACATCAATTACCTTATTGATTGAAAAAATCGACACTAAATTGTGCAAGGTTTACGAAAATCACATCTGAAAGTAGTGCAAAATACATCTTATTAAGCTTGCTGACGTCGAAAAAGATAGTCGTAATGCCTAAATATGACCATCTTTTATGTACACAATAAACAAGGTGCATTAATCGACAAAAAAGAATTCTGAAAAACTATTGACATTATCCAAAAAAGTGGTATAATATTAGTAGTTGAATATTTATCAAAGTGTAAGTATGCGCTTTGGTGACAGATATGCCCGTATAGCTTAACAAGAGCGTTGATTGTAATTTTACTGCAAAGGTGTCGGTTGAAATCCGTCGAGGGCAAAATTTATTTTTTCTACACAAGCGAGGTATTTTCAAAATGTATCAGGACGAAAAATTGATCTGTAAGGATTGCGGCGAGGAATTCATTTTTACTGCAGGCGAGCAGGAGTTCTATGCTGAAAAGGGCTTCCAGAATAAGCCCCAGAGATGCAAGGCTTGCCGCGATGCAAGAAAGAACGCCGGAAAGCCCCAGAGAGAGCTTTTCACCACAACCTGTGCAAGATGCGGCAAGGAAGCCAAAGTTCCTTTCCAGCCCAGTAACGACAGACCGGTATATTGCAGCGAATGCTATGCTGAAATGAAGCAGCAGTAATTACACGTGTTAATCGTAAAAATCGGAGATATCGTTTAAATGCGGTATCTTCGCTTTTTATTTATGTAAAAATTTTTGTCGTTTTTTTCAAAAAATCTCCGAAAGGTATGTACAAAACGGCAAAAGTATGATATAATGATTATATGGATATATATTTTTGATACAGTTTTTACATTTTTGTCAAATAAAGGTTATCATGTATAAAAATAACAAGAACAATAAAAGCAAGAAATACAGCTCCGACAACCCAAAACGCGGAGCATATACGCAAAGACCTTATACGAAAAAGCCGCAGGAGGACGATGAAGAAATGTCGGCAAATGTTGTCTGCGGCAGAAACGCAGTGAATGAGCTTTTAAAATCGGGACGAAGCGTTGATAAGCTTTTTGTCAGACGCGGTGACCGTGAGGGCTCGATCACGATGATTGTTGCCGAAGCGATTGAAAGGAAGATTCCCGTTATAGAGGTTGACAAGGCTAAGATCGACACTCTTGCCGACGGTGCAAATCATCAGGGCGTTGTTGCCATGGCGGCGGCTAAAGAATATGTGAGCATTGACGAGATTCTCGATATCGCAAGAGAGCGCGGTGAAAAGCCGTTTATCGTTATTGCGGACGAAATTGCCGATCCGCATAATCTCGGTGCGATAATCCGCTGTGCCGAGGGTGCTGGAGCGCACGGACTTATAATTCCAAAGCGTCGGGCATCGGGACTTACAGCCGTTGTTGATAAGTCGTCAGCCGGTGCACTTGAACATCTTGCAATAGCTAAAGTTGCGAATTTAGCGGCGGCTATTGATGAGCTTAAAGAGAAGGGCGTTTGGGTTTACGGTGCGGAAGCGGACGGTACGCCTTATTACGACACGAAGTTCGACAGTGCGACGGCTATAGTCGTTGGAAGCGAGGGGGATGGGATTTCACGTCTTGTTCGCGAAAAATGCGATTTTATTATATCAATACCGATGTACGGTAATGTTAATTCTTTTAACGTATCCTGCGCGGCGGCGGGTCTTCTTTGTGAAGCGGCACGCCAGATGCGCGGAAATTGAAAAAATTGAGAAAGGAACGACAAAATGCGCAGTGATGAAAATGCTTCGGGCAAAAAGCAGGGCGATATGACCGCCGATGAGCTGCTTGCGCTTTTAAACAAGAGCATCGAAAACAAATCCCAGCCTAAAAATGTCAATCCCTCAAGCATCAGTAAGCCGAAAGGTGAGCTGAAGATAGACGATTCCGTCTATAAATCGGCAGAGGACAAGCTTCACAATGCTGATGCCTTTACCGCAACGGATGATTCCGATCTTGATATTGATGCGCTTATTGACAAGTATATCACCAAACCGAAGGAGGAACGTGAAGCGGCGGCGATGGCTGAAGCAGAAGCGCCTTTCGAGGACCATGATGAAGCTTTAGTCTCCGAGGGCGCGGACGAGAATACCGCTCTGCCCGAAGACGATACAGACAGTCCGCTTGCGGAGCCGATTGTTGAACCCGTTGCAGAGGAGGCTTGCGAGGATATTCCCGAGCAGGTGATTGCCGATGAACCAATTGACGAAATCGACGATGCGTTTACACTTGAAGCCGAAGTCGAAGCAGAGTCTCTTGAAGCGGTTATCGAAGAAGCTGCAGGGGAAGTGAGCGAGGAAATTCCCACGGAAATCACCGAGGGAGTCGTTGAAGAAGCTGTCGAGGAATCTATTCAGGAAGTACCGGAAGAAACGGCAGAGGCTTTTGACGAAGAAATAATCGAAGAAATTCCCGAAGAACCTACTGCGGAGCTTGCCGAGGCGGTTGATGACATTGAAGATATCGCGGCTTTGGACGGTG
>JAZNFB010000025.1:0-3555 GCA_045588895.1 Candidatus Flemingiibacterium sp. | reverse complement strand
TACGATAGATCTCGGACAGAATCCATGGGGGCCTGTTGATAAGAGGATGACCGTTATCTCCTTTGAGAACGAAAACGGTGAAAGAGTTGCAAACCTCATCCACTACGGCTGTCACGGTACGGCAAGCGGAAAAAACACCGAGGTAACCCGTGACTGGTCGGGCGTTATGGTTGACGCGCTTTCAACTGTTACGGGTGCTGTGACTGCTTTCTTTAACGGTGCTATTGGTGATGTTGGTCCGAGACTTCCGCAGGGCGGCACGACGGGTCATATTAAGGATGTTGACGTTATGGGTGCTGTTGCGGCGGCGGATGCGCTTCGGATTTACAGCGGCATTAGGGAGTTTAAGAATATCGAGCTCGAAACCGTCAATACGATGCTGAAATTACCGTATCTCCCACGTCCATCTTACGAAGAAGTTAAGAAAAAGTATGACGAGATTCCTGCCGATGCGATCAACTGGAAGGGAATGCTTCGTGGGTATTACGGACGTGTTATGGAGTCTTACGAAAACGGTTATGTTGATAAAGAATACAAGGAAGTTCCCCAAACGATCGTGCGTCTTGGAGACATCGCATTTGCAAGCTTCCCGTATGAGCTTTTCTCGGCGATAGATATGCGTATTAACTATTCGTTCAACCGATTCTACCGTAAGCTTTATGTTGTGTCGCTTTCGTATGCAAACGGACAGGAGCTCTATTTCCCGACGCAGGATCAGCGAGTTCTCGGTGGATATGAGGTTAGATGTGCCATCGGACGCGGTATACAGCTCCATCCCGATGATGTTGATTTCCATCTCGTTAAAGAAACCCTGCGCAATCTTGATACCCTCAAAAAAGACGGCGAATAAAATTTATGCCCTGAGCTTAACGGCTTGGGGCACTTTTTTGCCTGAAAATAAAAATGTTCCCCCGAGTAAGCTCGTTCTCACCCGGAGGAATTCGAAGAAAATAGAAGAAAAGATATATTCAAGCCGTTATGACCTAAATATCAGATTGATTATCAGCTCACACTGGAGCTTTTACGTAAACCTCGAAATAATCGATGGTGGTTCTGTAGCCCTTTGCAATAAGGTTCTTGTTTCCGACGATGAATGCAACTGCGCTTGATCTGTGTGCCGTGGCAGGTACGTCGTAGCAGAGTAAGGTTTCATGCGCAAAACGGTTATCTTCTTCTGCACCGACATATTTACATTCTTCGCCGTTAAGATAAACAGTGATCGGATTTTCAAGAACTTCCTCGGTGCTGCGTCCAAATCCCATACGGATCTGCAGCCTTGCGCCCTCGGGAATTTTACCGACAGTGATCTTGAAATAGCGTTCCTCATCGAAGGTTGTCGGAAGCTGGTCGTAGCCTCGGTTACGCTGCCAGAATGGTAAGCGGTCGTTTATTGAGATTATATGACGGCGATCAAGCTTCAGCACCTTTTCAAACGAGCCGAAGATATTGTAAAATCCTCGGAAGTCAAAATCGTCTGTATTTTCGGGGATTGGTTCGTTTAAATCGAGAGGCGGCGCATCGAACTGCCTGAAGAAGTTATACATATAAATCTTATCTGCGCCCTGCGAATATGCACTTGCGGCACAGGCTGCCACGGTTGTGTAGCTTGGGACAACGGGCTCTGCGCCCCAACGAGGACGGATATACATCTCAATTCCCGCGGCAAGCTCGACGCCAAACGGTGAAAGCAGTGATTTCCAAAGCTTTATGGGCATATCGTTATAATTCGATTCAAAGCGTCCCGAAACGGTTACAAGATCGAGAAGTCCTTCAGATGCCCAGTGTACTACATCAAGACCGAAATCATAGTTCTGTTCGACGCAGGGGGCAACCCTTACTGCAAGCTTTATCTTGTGTCCGTACTTTTCGCCGTATTTGACGCAAAGCGCATGGACATTTCGGACAAACTCGTTCATTATCTCGATTCCGTCAATCTCCTCGCCATCCTTGAACACAAGCAATTCGCGTGTATAGTCAAGCTCAACACCGTGGGGATCGTAACGCTCAAGTGCCTCTTCAATGAAGGCAAGCATCATATTGCGGACAAACGGATGACCGTAATCATTGTTTCTGCCCCACTGATAAATGTACTTTTCCGGCTTATATGTGCTGCGCCTGATCTCGGGGTGCTCATGGTAATAATCGGGAAGCTGAGGTGAGGTTTCGGCGTGACGATCGTGATAATCGTTCATTCTGAAGGAAATCCACGGGTTTATGCCGATCTCACGGAATGTCTCAATCTCAACAGCGATATTATCAATACCGAGCACCTCAAACATATGATGAAAGCCCTGAAGTGCGACATCGCCTGTGTAATCGACCGGGATGCCGTTTTCGATTTTCTGGTGGTACTTATCGAGAAAGCTCGTTATGACCTTTGACGGGAATGATGCACATGAATTATTAAGGCAGAGCATGATATCTGTCATATGTGAGCCTTTGAACTGATTTGCATAGCTTCTCATCTTTTCGGCCGTGAGCTTGCAGCCGTTTCTTCCAACTCCGTGGAGCAAGGAATCCGCGTCCTGATTGTAAATGATACCCTTCATGATTTTGTATCCTTTCGTTCGGGGGATGCACCGCACAGATTATGCTGTCCATGCGGTGCTTTTTTTACTTACTTTTTCCAAGCCGGAGCGTCAACATAGATTTCAGCAAAGTCGATCGTGAATTCGATATCGGGCGAGATGATTTCAATAACCATATAACCCTCATCATAAGCTGCTTTCGGAATTTCATAGGTCATAACTCTGTTGCTTGTATATATACCGTCGCATCTTCCGATGTCCACGAAGGTACAGCGCTCGGAGTTAACGAATACTGTCGGTGGAGTTTCATTGAGATTTTTAACATCTGTTGAGAACTTTACATAGAGTGTTGATCCGTCGAGAACGTCACCAACGGGAATACGCAGATATGTAATATTTCTGTCTGATGCGGGAACTGTTACAGGAAGTGCAGTGTTTGCCTTCTTCCAGGGCGCATATGTATCATTTGCAGAAAGAATATGTCTTCTGTCAAACGTGAGGAGCTTTTCGTGAGAGCCGAAGGAAGTGAGTACGTTCCAATAGCCATATGTGCTCATAACACCGTAAGAAGGTTCATCTGTTACAATCGGGTCCTCAAGATTAAGATAAGTTTCGCCGTGCCATCCGAAGTAGTTGAAGAAGTAGATCTTGTCTGCACCCTGTGAATATGCTTGGTTTGCAAGACCTGCGAAGGTTTCTGTGGTGTGTCCGCCGGAGGTTGCACTGGGGTGAGATTTGTTGTTTGCATACTCAATGTTCATTGCAACTTCAACGCCGTGGGGATGCATGATTGCACACCAGAGCCTTACGGGAATGTCGTTATCGTTGTTGTCATATCTTGAGCCGACGGTGATCAGATCGAGGATTCCCTCTGCTGCCCAGGTTATGGGATCAAGACCGAAGTCCTCACAGGTTACGGGATCGGATGCAACACGTGCTGCAATCTTGATCTCATGACCGTACTTTTCCTCGTAAATTGCAACGAGGTCTTCAACTTCACGCATGAACTCATTGAGTATTTCAATTC
>JAZNFB010000024.1:0-3856 GCA_045588895.1 Candidatus Flemingiibacterium sp. | reverse complement strand
CGAATAGCACAAAAGGCACGTGCCGCAGGTATGCATCTTGTTATCGGTACACAGCGTCCGTCTGTTGACGTTGTAACCGGTCTTATCAAGGCGAATGTCCCCTCACGTATTGCGTTTACGACTGCAAATCAGGTGGACTCGCGTACCATTATCGATACCGTTGGTGCTGAGAAGCTGATTGGACGAGGCGATATGCTTTATGCTCCGATTGGAAGCCTTAAGCCGATGCGTGTTCAGGGTTGCTTTGTTTCCGATGATGAGGTTGAGGAGGTTACGACCTTTATCAAGAATAATTACGGCGTCAGGGAATACGATCAGTCTGTTATGGATACTATCGAACGTGAAGCACAGCTTTGCGGGAACAAGAAATCGACGGTTCTCGGTGACGGTGATGAGGAAGCAAATGACGGCGATCCCATGCTCAAGCCGGCAATTCAGCTTGCGGTTGAATCGGGTAAGATCTCGACCTCACTGATACAGCGCCGTTTGCAGCTTGGTTACGGTCGTGCGGCAAAGCTTATTGACACAATGGAACAGATGGGAATAGTCAGTGCGCCGCAAGGACAGAAGCCGCGTGATGTTCTTATCTCAAAGCAGGAATATATGGAAATGGAACTGCGCCGTGGCGAATAATTACGGCGAGATATTAAGACGGAACAAATTTATGAAAAATCCGTCATAACAGTTAACGAAAGGGAAAACTTAATGTCCACATTTATCGCAATAGACGGGCTTGACGGCTCGGGCAAGGAAACCCAGTCCACGATGCTCGTCAGCACCCTTAAAATAAACGATTATGCCGTCAGATATCTGAGCTTCCCGATGTATGAGTCGGAATCCTCTGCGCTTGTTCGTATGTATCTTGACGGAAAGCTTGGTAATAGACCCTCTGACACGAATGCGTATGCTGCGTCAACATTTTTTGCGTGTGACCGATATGCGTCATATAAAAGCGACTGGAAAAGCGATTATGATACTCTTGATAAAATAATCGTTGCCAACCGTTATACCTCAGCAAACGCGGTTCACCAGCTCTCGAAGATGCCAAAGGAGGACTGGAACGGATTTCTCGATTGGCTCTGGGATTTTGAATTTATAAAGCTCGGACTTCCGACTCCCGATCTCGTTATCTATCTCGAGCTTCTTCCCGAGCATTCGGCGATGCTTGTTAACAGCCGCTCGGACAAGACAGGACGGGTTAAGGATATTCACGAAAAGGATGCGGATTTTATGCATAAAAGCTACGAGGCGGCACAGTTTGCATCCGAAAAGCTTGGCTGGACGAAGATAAAATGCTACGATTCAAACGGAATCCGTCCGAGAGCCGACATATTCAAGGATATCATTTCGACTGTCGTTTCAAAAACAGGAATAATATTGTAAATTTTGATTTAATTTTGAGCTTCTTTTAACCGATTTTTGATTTGTTGCGTTATAATAATATATATTTGATTTGGGAGGTATAAAATGGTATATATGTTTCTTGCCGAGGGCTTTGAGGAGGTTGAAGCGCTTTGTCCGCTTGATCTTTTGCGCCGTGCAGGTGTTAAGGTTTCAACTGTCGGTGTCGGCAGTAAGGTTGTGCGCGGTTCACACGGTATTGAGGTGATTGCAGATATCACCACTTACGAAGCGGAAAAAATGCTTGCGAAGAATCCTGCCGATATGGTTATTCTTCCCGGCGGTATGCCCGGAACGCTCAATTTGCAGGCGGATGAAACCGTAAACCGTTTTATAACCTATGCGCTCGAAAACGACAAATATCTTGCCGCAATCTGTGCAGCTCCGCTTATACTCGGTGAACGTGATCTTCTCGTCGGCAGGGAAGCTGTTTGTTATCCCGGATTTGAAGACAAGCTTCACGGTGCAAAAATATCCGAAAAATCTGTCGTCGCAGACGGTAAATTTATAACCGGCAAGGGAATGGGCGTTGCTCTTGCATTTGGTCTTGCGCTTGTTTGCGCTTTGGCTTCGGAGGAAATGGCTTCTAAGCTTCATGCAGCAGTTCAGGCGTGAATCGGAGGCTATGATGTACGAAATCAGAAGAAGAAAAAACGATATACGCGAAAAATATAAGGCTCTGCGTGCGGCGATTCCGTCTGAGAAAAAATTACAGATGGACGAAAAGATATGTAACACCTTTATCTCACTTGCAACCTATCGCTATGCATCGGTATTACTCATGTATTCGCCGAAGGGGGACGAGGTTAACGTGCTCCCGATTGCCGAGCGTGCACTGAGGGATGGCAAGCAGGTTGCGTTTCCTCGCTGTATTCCCGAAACTCACGATATGGAATATCACTATGTCACCTCGCTTGAACAGTTGAAGCCGGGAACATACGGTTTGCTTGAGCCGACTCCCGACCTGCCCGTATATGACCGAACCTCAACTGCGCCGTCCGCCTGTATCATTCCGGCGCTTGTATATGACAAGAACGGCTTCAGACTCGGTTACGGCAAGGGCTACTATGACCGTTATTTAGGTTCATATATCGGCTCAAAGGTCGGCATGATATACAGCGACTATATAATTGATTCTCTGCCGCGCGGACGCTTTGATCTCTCGGTTGACTTTATTGCCACCGAAAAGGGAATCAAGGTTGTTGGCAAGAAATAATAAATTTGGAGATAATAATGAAATTTAAATCTACCTTCATGGCGCCGCTTCTTGTTATAGTGGTTATGCTTCTGCTTGCGGCGTCACGGTATATTGAATTTGATGTGCTTTCATATCAGGAGAATATCTGTCTTGCGGTTATCGTTCTGCAGATTGTTATCCTGCTTGTTCCGAGTGCGTTTTATTCAAAGCTGAAAGGCGAAGGCTTCGTTAAAAAGCTGCGTTTCGCTCCTTTTGGAATTGAAAAGCTACTCGTTACGATCCTCGGCTCTGTGACGCTCATTCTTGGCGACACTCTGCTCAAGCTCATCATTTATCAGATAAGCTCGCATAATGGAGATTATTCGGTTTATTCATACTATTTGAACGGTACTGATCCGGGCGTTCTCTATTTGCTTATTACATTTGCGCTCATGCCTGCCATATGTGAGGAGGTACTCTTCCGTGCGATAATTTGCGCCGAGTATGAGTCAAGCGGAGTTGTTACAGCGGTGATCGCATCCGCCGCGCTTTACGGTATGTTCGGAATTGCCTTCGGAAATTTCCCCGTTTACTTCTTTTCGGGACTTATGTTTGCGATTATTATGTACATGACACGCTCGGTTTTTGCCTCAATGCTGTGTCATCTCATATATTCCGTTTTCAATCTTGCCGCGGGAGAAACTGTCCGAACTGTTATAACAAAGCCGCAGAGCACAGGCTTTCTCCTCTTTGCACTCGGCAGTCTGTTTCTTGTTTGTCTGCTTATTTTCTTCGGTGAATGTGAGCGTATATATTACGGATATGCGCTTGCCGGGAAAAAAGCTGACTATGCAGAGGCGTGTCCGAAATTCAATCTGAAGAAATTTTCGGAGGCACTTCTTGCTCCGCCGTTTTTGGTTGCGGTGCTTGTTTTTATCGTTGCCGCTATACAGTTCGGAATGTTATAAATTGTAAAACCGATTCCCTTGAAAGGATTTTCAAATATGGATGATAATAAAAACATGAGCATAAACGGGCAGAGCTGTGATTCTAACGGTGACACGATAGTTTTTCGCCGTCAGCCATCTCCAAAGACTCCGCCTGCATCCGATATGCAGAATACTGCAAAGCTTCAGGGCGGCGTAAAAGGAACTACTGGTACTGTTGAGCTGTACGTGGGCAATGCGTTTGTAGATTCAAGAACGTATTCGAAATAAAACGAAAAAATCTTCAGAGATAAAAACAAATACGAGGGAATCAGGCCGGAACTGATTCCCT
>JAZNFB010000023.1:0-2341 GCA_045588895.1 Candidatus Flemingiibacterium sp. | reverse complement strand
CTTCTTTTTCTCGTCCGCGCCGAGCTTTGCACGAGCCTTACCAAATCCGCCAACCTTGCCGCCCTTGCCGCCTGCCGTCTGGTTCATGATGAATATCCAGAAGACTATAAACAGAACCGCAAGAATTATATACGGCAGCATACCGACCCACCATGGAATAATCTGCGGCTCGGAAATATCGTAAGCCTCGATAATGCCCTCATGATACTGTTCTTCAATGGTTTCTCCAAACTGCTCCCAGAAAAGATCAAGATCACGAAGACCGTACGTTGCAACGCCGCCATCATGCTTCCAGATGGTAAGCTTGTTGTTTTTATCGATCTCAAATTCCTTGACTTGCTGCTCGTGGAAGTATTTGTCAATATCACTGTAAATGACCTCTTCCCCCGGCTGAGTGCCAAACAGCGTTGCCATTGAAACGAGTATAAGTCCGATAAGCACAACGTAAAAGATTAGAATTTTTTTATTTGATTTCATTACTCACCTTACCTCAGAACTGAGGCTCTCCTTGATATATTGTATCACCCGTACGATTATTTCTCGTAGACCTCGGGCTTCAGAATGCCTATGTACGGCAATGCTCTGTATTTTTCGGCAAAGTCAAGTCCGTAGCCAACAACAAACTCATCGGGAATCGTCTTACCGCAGTAGTCCGGCGTAAAATCAACCTCACGGCGTGACGGCTTATCAAGCATCGTTGCAGTCTTAACGCTGCGTGCTCCCTTGAGAAGCAGATATTCAACAAGATAAGAAAGTGTCTTTCCGCTGTCGATTATATCTTCAACAACGAGGATATCTGTGTCTGCAAGATCCTTTCTGTGAAGATCGAGCAGAATATTCACCGAGCCGCTTGTCACAGTTGCATTTCCGTATGACGAAACCTTCATAAAGTCAATCTCCACAGGAATCTTTATCTTTTTCATAAGATCACCCATGAAAACAACAGCGCCCTTTAAAATACAAACGAGCAATAACCGTTTGCCTCTGTAATCCTCGCTGATCTTATCTGCGATACCGCTTACAATCTCATCAAGCTCTTTTTCGCTGACGAGTATACTTTGAATGTCGTTATTCATTTTAATCTCCATTATAATAATATATTATCTTAACGCCGTCACCATCGGGCTTTACTCTGTCTGCACTGGGAAATCCGGGAACCCAGACAATACCGTTTTCATCACAGAATACAGGCGTACAGTCCCTTTTTTTCCTATCATATCCGCGGTCGTTATATAGTTTTTTTAATTTCCGCGTCATTTTTCCGAACACATATGAGTCGCCGTCGCGTCTTGAGCGCACCGAGAGTATATGTTTTATTTTATCAGAACTTAAAATCGTTTGTATTGATAATTTGTAAATATTTTGCAGGGTTTCGTTATCTTTTTGTAAATCCTCTCGACAATCCTCGCTTTTTGCAACGAAAACTGCGAAATCGAGCTCCTCAAATCGGTTCACACCCTCATGAAGCGTATACTCAAACTCGACCGGCTTCAAGTCAGCTTCATTGGTGAAATGAAGACATCCGCGCTCAATGACCGCCCGAGCTCCGCCCGGAAGTGACACACTTGTGCCGTTCTTCCCGTCAGCAACGAGCGAGAGCACCGCATCAATATGAACCCTCTCAAGCGTTTTTTTTGAAAGCACCGAGAACATCCGGCAGACGACACGTGAGGAAATTGCTCTTTCCGTTTTTGCAAGCAGAGTCGCATCAATACAACCGTCCGTGACATTTTCAAGGCTGAAACGCCGGGTCGCCAAATCGAGATAATCCGCATCCTCACGAAGCGTAAGCGTCATACGCCGCACCGAATCAAGAAGCGACGGATTGATCTTCTCAAGGTGGGGAATTATCTCATGACGAATATAATTCCGAGTGTAAGCCGTGTCGTTGTTTGTGCTGTCAAATATATATTCTGTACCGTTTTCGTTAAGATATCCGATTATATCGCGTTTTGATGCATAAAGCAACGGTCGGATAATGGGTATTTCCGAAAGCATACGAACCGGCGGTATACCGGATAGTCCTGTTGTCCCACATCCTCGAGTCAGATTGAAGATCACAGTTTCTGCATTATCGTCGGCATTATGCGCCGTGGCAATACAAGTCAGCCTCAAATCCGATTTTACCGCTTTGACGAATGCATCGTAACGAAACTCGCGTGCTGTTTCCTCGATTCCCCGTCCGCGCTCACGTGCAAGAGTCGGAATGTCTGCACTTTCAAACGTGAAATCAATTCCAAGACGCTCACAGGTCTCACGGCAAAACTCTGCATCACGGTCAGCCTCACCTGCGCGGATTCCATGATGAACGTGCAGTGCGCGAAGATAGATGCTTCGCTCA
>JAZNFB010000022.1:0-3714 GCA_045588895.1 Candidatus Flemingiibacterium sp. | reverse complement strand
ATATGAGTGTACAAAAGCAGCGTATTTTCGCTCACTCATTCTTCAAGAAATTCAGGTACACAACTAAAGGTGAAAATAAATATGCGTGAAAAAATTTATAGCTTTTGCGGCTACGAAAAAATTCTGACCCGTTCCAGTGCTGTATTCCATGTGGATACAACCCGTCTGCTTTATTCGGAATATCATTCTCACGATGATGCCTTTGAGGTATTTTGTGTAAAGTTCGGTGAATGTACAATAGATGTCAGTACGGTTTCATATCATCTACATATGAATGAATGTCTTATTGTACCTCCGAACACGCCTCATCGTACGCAAGCTGTCAGTGAGGATGCAGTTGTCAGTTGTCTTCCCTTCCGACTTGTTGAAAACGAAAAAAAGGCACAGTTTATTGAAATGGTATCGCCCTGCACTAAAATATATGCTTCACCACTGCTCGTTTCACTTCATGACAGCGCGGAGATAAACGGTAACAATACCGATTATGACAAAGAACGCGATGCGCTTATAGATAAGCTGATCTTTGCGGAAATTGTGACATTGACTATCAAAAAAGCAGAAACTGCCGCACTGTATGAAAATACAAAAATAAAATCATACCTTGACATGATCGATGACTTTTTCTCAAATCCTGCCAATTATAACCAAAGCGCACAGGAGCTTGCAGACTCAATGCACATCTCCGTGCGTCATCTGAACCGCTTGCTCTTACAGCACCTTGGAAAAAGCTTCGGGGAACTGATCCGTGATCGCCGCCTTACTCTGTCACAGTGGATGCTCAGAAACACCGAGATTTCGATTGATGAAATTTATGAAAAGGTCGGTTACACCTCAAAATCCGCATTTTTCAAGTTATTCAAAAATCTTACCGGTTTAACGCCAAAGCAATACCGCGACACTATTTTGAAATTTAAAAAATCAAAGGGTAAGGAGGAATAAACCATGCCAAAAAAACGTATTACATTTGATAAGTATGAATTTTACTCTAGCATTGGTTTGTCGGTCGTTCCGGATGTTTTCAACTCCTATACTACTGAGCCGCATTCTCATGAATCAACCTATGAAATTTTTATTTGCCTGCGCGGTCGGATCTCCATCGAAGTCAATTCAAAATTACATGAGCTTTCGGAGGGAGACATATTGGCAATCGCCCCCGGTGCAAAACATCATTCGCTGAATGTTGCGGAGGGGAGTATTATTCCTTGTCTTACCTTAGATGTCATCAAATCAGATTCCGCTGATGAATTTCAAAAAATCGTCTATCCCTGTGTCAGCTTAAAGGCAAACGATTTCGTAATGGCGCTTTGTCTCAGCCTGCATACGGAGCGTGATTATCTTGACAGATTTTCATCGGAAATAGTCGAAATCAAATACCAGCTTTTTATTGCCGAGATCATAAGCAGGGTTTTAAAAACGAACTCAAACAATAAGTCGACATTAGATAAACATCGCGATAAGCTCGAAATCATCGATAACTTTTTCCAGAATCATGAAAATTATAACCGTTCAGCAAATGATTTAGCTGATATGATCCACGTTTCAACACGGCATCTCAATCGTATACTTATATCCCAGTACGGTTTTAATTTCAGCGAAAAGATGACTCGCCACCGTCTTGCCCGTGCAAGTTGGCTCCTGCGAAACACCAATATTCCAATTGAGGATATATACCAAGAGATTTGTTACACCTCAAGATCCTCATTCTTCAAGGCCTTTAAAGCCTACGCCGGAATAACTCCAAACCAGTATAGAAACTCATTTATAAAGATAAAGAAAAAAGCAGATTAAATTAGAAACAGAAAAAATAAAATCACCTACGAAACGGAGGTCTATATTTGGCACATCTTAATCTCAATTTCGGCAAGTATGAATGTGCAATGCGTATTGACGAACAGCTGCCGAAAAAAATTTTCAACTACTCCGCAAAGCGTCACTGTAATGTTGAATACGAGCTTTTCATCGTACTTAACGGAAGCATTTCCATCGACGTTGAAGATCACACATATGAGCTTGAAGTCGGAGACACACTTCTTATCGCACCGACTAAATTTCACTGTTCTATCGCTACCTCGGACGACCTTGTTAATATGATAATTCCGTTTATGATGCACTACAGCACCGCATCAAAGGACTTTTTCAGACAGGTCACCCCCTGCAAAAAGCTTCACATGAACAATTTTGCGATGAATGTCTGCAACAGTCTTATGGATGAATTGCGTGAAAAGCCTATTTTTTGGCAGGAAGCGGTACAGGCAAAATGCTCGCTTATTATGCTGGAGCTTCTGCGCTTGTTATCTGACACGACGAGCAAAGAGGATACCCAGGATGTTCTCGGTCCGGAGCAAAGATTTGCCGCAATTGATTGTTTCTTTGCGGAGTTTTCGGGCAAATACGGCACAGAACAAATTCTCGCTGACAGACTGCATATATCAAGACGTCAGCTCAACCGAATACTCATTGCTCATTATGGCATGAATTTCCGTCAAAAGCTGCTTCATTCAAGAATGGACAGAGCCGCATGGCTTCTTCGTACAACTGACCTACCCGTGAGCGAAATAAGCGAGGCAGTAGGTTATGTTTCGCAAACATCATTCTACAAAGCATTCAAAGGACTCCACAAAATAACACCTCAATTATACAGAAAGGAATTTAACAAGAATGGATAAGAAAACAGTTTTAAAGGAAATGACAGATGATTTTTACAGCGTTCACGACTTGGAAGCGGCAAAAAAGCTTGATGCGTTTCTTCCGGGAAAGATTTTTGATGCTCATATGCATCTCTCTGACAGACCGTTTGGAATAAAGACGGTAAATCTTAATTTTACAGATTATTACACTGATACTGCACCGCTTTTCAGTAACCGAGAGGTGATCTGCAACGGAATCGCAAACCCATATAAAGAGCTTCGAGCAAAGCCTGAACGTCAGAAAATGACAAACTTTATTGTTGAGGAACTGAAAAAGTATCCAAAGAATGTTGCCGAAATCCTTGTCCATCCTGACGACACCGTTGAGGAAATTGAGGGACAGCTTATTCATCCAAATATCTGCGGTTTCAAATGCTATCACCTTCAGGCAGACCGCCCCGATACATATTACGCTTCAATCGGCGAATATCTCCCTGAAAGCGTATGGCAGGTTGCAAACGAAAGAGGGCTTGTTATCACTCTCCATATGGTTCGTCCCAAGGCTCTTGCTGACGAGGAAAATATGCGCTATATCAAAGGAATGGCAAAGCGTTATCCAAATGTCACACTTATCCTTGCTCACGCGGCACGCGGATTTGCGGCTTGGACAACAATTGAAACAGTTGCCGAGCTTGCGCCCTATGAAAATGTATGGTTCGATTTTTCGGGCATCTGTGAGTCACCTGCAATGATTGCAATTATAAACAAAATCGGCATTGACCGCTGTATGTGGGGTTCTGACTGGCCGGTAACAATGCTGTGCGGCAAAGGTATATCGCTCGGTGAATCCTTCTACTGGATATACAAAAAAGACCTTGAAAGTTTTAGTAGCGCAACCGAGTTTCACCCGTATCTCATCGGCACGGAAAACTTAATGGCAACAAGAGAAGCCTGCATTCTCACAAATCTTAATGAGGATTCGGTTGAAAAGCTGTTTTATTCCAATGCAGCAAAGCTCTTCAAAATTAAATAATCTCATTGCAGTATGCTTTTTCGAGTGTACTGCATTTTTATTTTAAATTTTGTC
>JAZNFB010000021.1:0-6686 GCA_045588895.1 Candidatus Flemingiibacterium sp. | reverse complement strand
TATCGTTACATACAAGGATATGCAACCGCTTTGGTACCGCTACTGCATGGGCGGACAGCAGCTTCCGCAGACCTTCTGGAAGCAGGGCGGATTCAATATCCACACGGGCAATATTCCGGCAGGCTCTAAGGTTACCTTCCGATTTGCAATCAAGGACGACGAGCATCTCGATCCGCCGCCGAGAGTCTATATAAATTCTGAGGCGTGCGAGTTTATCGAAGTTCATAAGGATGAACGCTATACCGATTTTGCACTTATGTGTTACAGCGTTCCCGAGACTGCATTTAAGGCAGTTGCCTGCTCGTTTATTATCGTTGAAAAGACGATAACCGTTACATATGTCGATATGCTTGTTGAGGTTCCGAAATAAAATATTTTTAAATGAGGAAAATATGAAAGGTATAATTATTAATCAGGATTCGGACGGTATTCTTAAAGGTATCGGACACCCTGATGCGCCGTTTTGTACGGCAGAGGATATAGAAAATTTTGTTAAAGAGTTTGAGGGCACTCAGATCACGGATTATTTTATCTGTGTTTACTCGACATTAACCAATTATCCATCAAAGGTGTGTACCGATGTTCTTGATAAATACCACGTCAAAGAAGAACAGGGGATTCCGGTTGACTATTCGGCTGCCACAACTCTCAAAGGAGCACACCATACCTTTGAGGTGCTTGGTGTTGATCCTCACCAAATAATGATCGACGGCTTTAAGAAAATCGGTATCAATCCGTGGCTCTCTTTCCGAATGAACGATTTTCATTACAGAGATCAAGAGGTTTCGGGCTGTTTTTCCGAGTTTTATTATAAGCATCCCGAGGTACAGCGTGTAAAATTCCATCCTGAGTTTATACAGTCAAACGCTGACAAAGCTTACGATTATTATTATGATATCGTCCGTGACCACATGAAATCGGTAATCGATGAGGCGCTTGACCGTTACGACGTTTGCGGTATTGAACTTGATTTTCAGCGAGAGATCATGCTTTTCGGCATGGGACGTGATCACCTCGGAATTGAGATCATGAACGGTTTCATTCGTGAAATTAATGAGATAATTTATAAGTATGAAGAAAAATACTCTCATGAAATAAAGCTTGCGGTACATATCGCTCCCGATGTTCAGACAAACTTCGATTTTGGTCTCGACGTTGTAAAATGGGCACGCGAAGGACTTATTGACATGATTATTCCGTCGGGCAGATTCAGCTCTGCCGATAACAATATGCCGATAAGACAGTGGAAATCGCTGCTTGAGCCTTACGGAACAGTGATTGCCGCAGGACTTGATTGGAAGCTTGCTCCTTATCAGCATGAGCAGTCAATCGAGCCCACAATCGAAACCTTTGCCGCATTTGCAGCTAACTCCTATGAACAAGGTGCTGATAAAATTTATTTCTATAATTATTTCCGTTCACGTATATGGGAGCATATGGACAGGGAAGCGGAATTTGTAACCGACCCGAGCATCAGTCCCTTTGAGTTGCCTGTATATTGGACGGTTATAAACAAGCTCGGCGACCCTGAAACGATTATGGATCTTAACCGCCATCACATCATAACCTATAGTGATACATATCAGTTTTGGGTACACGGCGGCATGAACCGTCAGCTTCCGGTAACATTCCCGGGGACAAGAGGCAGAGGCTTCAAGATTGGTGTCGGTAAGCTTCCGGAGGGGGCAAAGCTTACAGTGCGTTTCGGCGTTGAGGATGAAGAAACCACTCTTGCAAATATTCCCCGTGTTTTTGCAAACTCCGAGCCTTGTGAATATATTGGAAGTGTCATTGACGAGAAGCTGACAAAATACAGACTTTTCTGTTACGATATTCCCGGAGAGGCATTTGATACGGTTATATATCCGTATATCATCGGAAACAGAGAGAATGCTTCCGACAGCGTAACCATACACTATGTCGATCTTCTTGTAAAAATCGAAAAATAACCTTTCCCTGAATCCTGCGAAATAACGTGGGATTCTTTTTTGTAAATCCTCGATTTTTTTATAAAACCACTTGTAATTTCATCAGAAGTGTGATATACTATATACACAGAAATGTGAAATTGAATGTTTGCATTGCAAATCATCCTGCTTGGTGCGTGATGATACGAGTATATAAACCCACGAAGAAATAAATGGAGCCCGGGCTTCGCCTGATGGGAATGCAGACCTCCCGACCGTTCCTGATCTGTGAAACGTATACGTTTCTGCACGAACGACTCGGACGCTGGGAGCACAAAACAGGCGAGAGGGCACCAGCCTTGCACAAGCAGGGTTTTCTTATCTCGTATCCACACGGCTCGGCGGGTTTTTGTTTTATAAAATTTCGGAGGCAGTATGAAACCTAAAAATTCTGCGAAAAAGAATGATACTACTCAAATTACGATAACCGATATAAACAATCTCGGCTGCGGTGTCGGTCGCGTTGACGGCGTTGTGACATTTGTTGCAGGCGCTTGTACCGGGGACGAGCTTGTTATTCGCATTATAAAGGTTGCATCCGATTATAATGTCGGCAAAATTGAAAAGATCATAAAGCCCTCGCCGTACCGCATTGATCCCGGCTGTACTGCGGCAAAGCGCTGCGGCGGATGTGTTTACCGCTATATTACATATGAGCACGAGCTTGAATTAAAGAAAAACCGTGTTATGGCGGCGATGAAAAAGGCAGGACTTTCGCTCGCTGTTGGTGAGGTTATGCACACGGGTGAGCTTGACGGTTACCGAAACAAGGCACAGTATCCGATAGGAACAGTTAAATTCGGAAAAGGGAAGAATGAAACAAAGCGTACGGCGATCGGTTTTTATGCCGAAAAGTCACATGAGATAATTCCATGCGTATCCGAGGACGGCTCATGCAGACTTCAGCCGTCTATATTCGGTGAGATTGCCGATTTTGTGCGCGTCTGGATGGATGAAAACAAGCTGTCGGCTTACGATGAGCTGACAGGCAAAGGCGTAATGCGTCATCTTTACCTGCGCCGTTCAGAATCAACCGGTGAGGTTATGGTTTGCTTTGTTGTCACCGGGAAAAATGAAAAGCTGACACCTCTCACACGTACAATTTGCGATAGATTTTCCGATGTTACAAGCGTTTGGGAGAATGTCAACTCAAAGAATACAAACGTCGTGCTTGGGCGTGGATGGCGGCTCTTGTACGGCAAGGAAAAGCTGACCGATACGCTTTGCGGGCGCACTTTTGAAATATCGCCGCAGTCATTCTGGCAGGTCAACCGCAAAGGCGCGGAAATGCTGTATAACAAGGCGGCAGAGCTTGCAGATGTAAAGCCGGGTGAGCGTGTACTCGATCTTTTCTGCGGAATCGGTACGGTTGGTATATCGGTAACGACTCCCGATGTGAAGCTTTACGGAATTGAGATCGTCCCAGAAGCGGTTGAGAATGCCAAGCGTAATGCCGAGATAAACGGTTACGGTAATGCGGAGTTCGTTTGTGCGGATGCGGCTGACCCCGATGATTTTGACGCACATCTGACACGTATTGCAGAGTGTGGACTTGACGTGGTGATACTTGATCCGCCGAGAAAAGGTTGTTCACCGGAGCTTATCAAGCGTTTATGTGAGCTTGCGCCGAAGCGGATCGTGTACATTTCCTGCAATCCCGACACCTTGGCGCGTGATATTGCGCTGTTTGGTGAGCGTTACAAGTGCGACGAGGTTACGCCCGTTGATATGTTTCCTCGCACGGGGCATTGTGAATGCGTGACCTGCTTAACCAAAAAATAACTCAAATGAGGTAAAAAATGATAACACTTCTCACGCCGCAAGACGGCACAATACTCGATACATTCACCGATATTCAAAAAAACTATCTCTCTCTTGTCGATAGCGACGGTATCAATTCTGCAAACGCATGGCTCGATGCCATCAAGAATCAGCAGGAATGTTCCCATCCGAACACATTTGATTTTACTTGGTGCTCTGATGAAAACGACTCTTTTGTGTTTGAGTTGTCTGAGAATGAGGATTTTTCAGATTCGGTAAAGATAAAAACAAATGAGTGCCGCTGCAATGTTACCAATCTCAAAAACGGCATTACATATTATTGGCGTATTAACGGTTGTGAGCCGTTCAAATTTGAAACAGTGCCGCATTTCACGAGATTTATCTATATCGACGATGTAAAGAATGTCCGTGATATTGGCGGCGTTAATATAAAGCAGGGACTTGTTTTCCGCGGAAGCGAGATGAACTGCAGATATAAGATTACAGACGAGGGTAAAGTTACATTCCGGGAAGAGCTGAAGATTAAAACCGATCTCGATTTGCGCGGTGAATGTCTTGGAAAATTTACCGAATCGCCTGCAGGAAGTGATATTAAATATGTACAGCTGCCTTATCGTGCTTACTCCGAAAGCTTCGAGGATGAGCACCGCAAGGGAATTTGCAAAATTATGGATTTCCTTGCTGACGAAGCAAATTATCCGATATTTATCCACTGCGTCGGCGGTGCTGACCGTACAGGCATGATTGCGCTCTATCTTCGTGCACTTGCCGGTGAGCCTGACGAAATAATAAATTCCGATTACGAGTTAACATCACTTTCGGTTTATTCATACGCCCTTGTAAGTAACGGTGATGCAGGATATCGCAGTCGTCTTGCGCCTTATTATGTTCGATTCCATGAGCTGCTTGATCCTTATGCTCCCGGTGAGCCGATGTCTGTAAAGATTCCTCTGTTTTTAGCGGATTGCGGTGTCAGCGAGGACTGCATGAAAAAGATTGTTTCGATTATAAAAAAATAAAGAATGACCTCCCGGCACTTAAAAATGCTTTGGGAGGTCTATCTTTACTTATTAATTAATATCCGACGGTTTCCATAACACCGAAGGGCTGTGCGATTGCTGTGGAAATTAAAATGTCGGTGGGCATCAATTGGAAGATGGAGCCGGGAACATAAGGTGTTACGGGACCGTGTGTGATGAGACGTGAGGTCATACGCTGCCACGAGGAGAACGTACCGCTTGTTGTGAGACCATGCATTTCAACACGTTTCTTCGCATGGAGAACGTCACGGGGACCAACCGTTGCCGCTTTCGGGGGAACCCATCCGCAAGCACCGGACTGTCCGAATACGCCGTGGAGAGAGTTCTGCGCTATGGTGAGCGGATGAAGCGTTACGACCTGTGCCGGCTGCTGGAGATATTCGTCAATCTCTGCCTGAGAGGTGAAACGGTCGCCTTCAATGTGTACAAGCTCGGGGCAGGGATCGATAAAGGCAATGTGACCTGCCCATCCGGGACCTGCTGTGAAATAGTCGATACCGCCGTCTGTCTTTTCGTCAATGAGGTCAGAATAGTACGAAATGTTCTTTGTTGTGGGATAAAGTACATTTTCCTCAAGCGGACGAAGCTCGGGGTCGATCTTTTCGATGAAATATTTCATAAAGGAATATGTAAAGCCGGAACGGTAAGAAAGAGGAGCGATATTGCCGTCCTCGTCTGCCCACTCATCCATAGTTACAAATACGCAATTCTTACAGCTGATGCGGTTACGGTTGATAAGCTCGGCAAGCGGCATATGTGAGTTGGGATTCGGGTTGCCGAAGATGGTTGAAAATTTCTTATTCTGTTCGAAGGATTCCTTTATATGCATGAACTTTTCGCCGAGAGCTACAACGCCGAAATTATCAAGCACCTTGATATGTACGTCGGGATTGGGATGCTGTTCAATTTCCTCAATTGTCATCTTTGCGAGTCTGTCCATAACTTCCTTGTCCTTGAAGGGAACCCAATCCTGTGGGGTAAAGTTAAAGGTTTCGTTAGCGCTCATTTTCTCTTTCTCCTTTGTCTTTAATTCCGTTGATTTACGGCTGTTTTAATTATAGCATTATTCAAATCCGAAGTCAAGGGTTTTATAAATTTTATAGCTGTATTATGCATCACCAAAAGTAAAATGACAATATTGTTAAAGACCTTGTGAATTTTTCTATATACGAAATACGAACAGCAGAAATTAAAATAAAAAAGAGAAAAATCGGGCTGCCGCTCTTTTTTCGGTAACCCGATATGTTTTTTGATTATATTTTAAAAAATTTAATCAGAATCTGATCTTTTCCGCAATATAAGCCTTAAGCTCGGAGATCGGAATACGAACCTGCTCCATAGTATCACGGTCACGAACTGTTACGCAGTTGTCAGTTTCGGAGTCGAAGTCGTATGTTACGCAAAGAGGTGTACCGATCTCGTCCTCACGGCGGTAACGCTTACCGATTGAACCGGTTTCGTCGAAGTCGGTCATGAAGTCCTTCGAGAGATCTGTGTAGATTTCCATAGCCTTTTCGGAGAGCTTCTTGGAAAGGGGAAGAACCGCAACCTTGAAGGGAGCAATTGTAGGATGGAAGCGCATAACGACACGGATATCGTTCTTTTCAGCGTCGATAACTTCCTCGTCATATGCTTCAACGAGAAGTGCAAGTGCCATGCGGTCTGCACCGAGAGACGGCTCGACAACGTACGGAATATAATGCTCGTTTGTTTCGGGATCGAAGTAAGTCATGTCCTGACCGGAATGTTCAGCATGCTGTGAAAGGTCGTAATTGGTTCTGTCCGCAACGCCCCAAAGCTCGCCCCATCCAAACGGGAAGAGGTACTCAAAGTCGGTTGTTGCCTTGGAATAGAATGAAAGCTCCTCGGGCTCGTGGTCACGAAGACGGAGATTTTC
>JAZNFB010000020.1:0-2144 GCA_045588895.1 Candidatus Flemingiibacterium sp. | reverse complement strand
TCGACGTTAAAATAATCTGTGCCGACATGAAAGACTCGGTTTCGATCTACGATGCCGACTTAAAAAAGCCGTTATTTCTCGCTATAGGCGGCGAAAAACGTGGACTTTCACGTGAGCTTCTCGATGCCTGCGATACGGTTATAAGGCTTGACTATGGCAGAGATTTCCCTGCTGCACTTTCTGCCGCTTCTGCCGCAGCTGTTGCCGGCTTTGAAATTTTACGGCAGAACAGAATCTGAATTAATCCGGAAAGGCGCAACAAATGACAACTTCTCTTGTTTTGGAAGGCGGAGGTATGCGAGGTATATACACCTGCGGCGTGCTCGATTACTTTATGGATATGGGAATAAAATTCCCCAAAATATACGCAGTTTCTGCCGGTGCCGGACACGGTATGAGCTATGTTTCTAATCAGCGGGGACGTGCAGTTCGTGTCGGAACAAGCTTTCTTCGGGATTGGCGTTACTGCAGTATGCGAAGCCTTTTATTAACGGGAAATTTTTTCGGTGCAAAGTTCATTTACGAAACCATTCCTGCAAAATATGACAGCTTCGATTATGATGCCTTCAATAACAGCGGCATGAAGCTGATTGCCGTTTGCTCAAACATCGAAACGGGTCAAGCGGAGTATATACCCATAAACGATGCTATAGAGGACATGAAATACGTCCGTGCATCAAGCTCGCTTCCCTTATTAAGCCGTATCGTTAAAACTCCAAAGGGCAAATTTCTTGACGGCGGCTGTACCGATTCGATTCCGATAAGGAAAGCACTCAGTGAAAACGACCGTGCGGTTGCAGTGCTGACCCAACCGGCAGGATTCATTAAAGAGCCGTCATCAAGTATAAAGGCACTGAAGCTGCGTTACAGAAAATATCCCGAATTTGTAAAGGCAAATGCCGAGCGTCATGAAACGTACAACGACTCGGTTGCATATCTCGAAAACGCCGCAAAAGAGGGACGCGCACTCATAATACGTCCGTCAACACCGGCAGGCTTCGGAAGAATTGAGAAGGATAAAAGCAAGCTTATGCTGCTTTACGAAATGGGTTACAATGATGCCAAGGTAAGCGGTATTGAAAATTTTTTGAATATGTAACGCTATAAAGGTTGGAAGCTTTTCTTTCGACCTTTTTCTTTTGGCAAAACACCGCCAAAGCTCGCATATACTTTTAATAAAAAAGATTTGTGAGGTTATAATGTCAATACAAGAAAAAAAGCTCCGCCTTGCCGCGCCCGATAAAACAACCGTGCTTATCCTGACAACCGCCCTGCCCTATAACATTTCCGAGCGTGCCGAGCGTTTTTATCGGGAAGGTGCGGATGCCTTTGAAAAATCGGTGCGCGAGCGTTTATTTTATGAAGCGCAGGATGCATATGAAATAAGTACCGATAAACGTAAGCGTTACAGATATACTCCGTGGCAGGTCGAATTCAGATGCACCGAAATCGAAGATAACACCATCGAGCTTACAATTAGTGCAAACGGCAGAGTCATGCGCCATGAGATACATCATTGGAATGAAAACGATCTGCTTAAACGGGTGAAAGTGCGTCCGTGATCATATTCCCCCTCTGGTTATGTGAATTTTCAGCCTGATAATTGTAAACATTGTAATTTTTGCTTCCTTACTTAACATATCCTTAACATTCACGTGTTAAAATCATCACGTACCTAAAAATAAAGGAGCGCATGAAAGAAAATATGCTTCAACTTAAAAACATTACAAAAGATTATCCCTGCGGTGACAATACAGTCGCTGCACTTCGCGGTGTATCACTCGATTTCCGTGAGAATGAGTTTGTGTCGATTCTCGGTCCGTCGGGATGCGGCAAAACGACCCTACTTAACATCATCGGAGGTCTTGACGGTTATACAACAGGCGACCTTATAATCGGCGGAAAATCAACAAAGGATTTTAAGGATGCCGATTGGGACGCATACCGAAATCATAAAATCGGTTTCGTTTTTCAAAGCTATAACCTGATCCCGCATCAGACGGTGCTCGCTAATGTTGAGCTTGCACTGACTCTTTCAGGCGTTTCACGTGAGGAGCGTCACCGTCGTGCAAAGGAAGCACTCGAATCGGTCGGACTTGGTGACCAGCTTAACAAAAAGCCGAGTCAGATGTCCGGCGGTCAGA
>JAZNFB010000019.1:0-4305 GCA_045588895.1 Candidatus Flemingiibacterium sp. | reverse complement strand
CTTGGCCTCCGACTTATCACCAAGGCAAAACTGCAGCTCACCGAGTATGAAAAAAAACTCGGACTTGCGGCGAAATTCCGTGAGATCGAAAGGACTGTGACGGATATAATTCCCCGTCTTGAGGCGCTTCGGGATACTTCCGACTCAGAGTCCGCCAAAGAGCTTGATGATATCATAAATAAGGTAAAAACAGTCACGATCTGACGATAAAATACACGGAGGATTTTGATGTTTCAAAGTTTAGTTGATAAGATGACGGCAGCGCTCGGTAAGTTCAGAAACAAGGGGAAACTCACCGAGGCGGACGTTAAGGCAGGTATGCGCGAGGTAAAGCTTGCACTGCTTGAGGCTGACGTTAACTATAAGGTCGTCAAGGATTTTATTAAAACTGTCACCGAGCGTGCGGTCGGCTCGGAGGTTCTTGAGAGCCTTATGCCGGCACAGCAGGTCGTTAAGATAGTAAACGAAGAATTGTGTACGCTCATGGGCGGAACACAGGCAAAGCTGAATATCTCGTCAAAACCGCCGACAGTTATAATGATGGTTGGTCTGCAGGGCGCAGGTAAAACAACACACGCCGGTAAGCTTGCCGGAATGTATAAAAAGCAGAATAAACGTCCGCTTCTTGTTGCCTGCGACGTATACCGTCCTGCCGCGATAAAACAGCTTGAGGTCGTTGGCGGACAGCTGGGCATTCCCGTTTTCCAGATGGGAGATAAGGTTAGCCCCGTTGAGATCGCAAAAGCAGGTATCGAGCACGCAAAAAAGCACGGACACGATATGGTGTTCATTGATACCGCAGGACGCTTACACATCGATGAGGTGCTGATGAATGAGCTGCGTGACATCAAGGCGGCGGTCGAGCCTGCGGAAATACTGCTTGTTGTCGATGCGATGACAGGTCAGGACGCAGTCAATGTTGCAGAATCGTTTAACGAGTTACTTGACATCACGGGCGTTGTGCTCACCAAGATGGACGGTGACACCCGAGGCGGTGCGGCACTTTCGGTGCGCCATGTAACCGGTAAGCCGATAAAGTTCGTCGGTATGGGCGAAAAGCTTGACATGATCGAGCCTTTCTTCCCCGATCGAATGGCATCCCGTATACTCGGCATGGGTGACGTTCTCTCGCTTATCGAAAAGGCACAGCAGAGCTTTGATGAAAAGCAGGCACTTGAGCTTGAGCGTAAAATGCGCGAACAGACCTTCACGCTGACCGATTTTCTTGATCAGTTCAAGCAGGTTCGCGGTATGGGCTCACTTGAGCAGCTTGTCGGAATGATACCCGGCGTTAAGGCAAACGCACTCAAAGATGCGAAATTTGATGAACGTCAGCTTGACAGAACCGAGGCGATAATCCTTTCGATGACGCCCGAGGAGAGAGACAATCCAAACCTCATTAACGCATCGAGAAAGAAGCGTATTGCGGACGGCTCCGGAATGAAGGTTGAGGATGTTAACCGACTTCTCAAGCAGTATGATCAGATGAAGCAGATGATGAAGAAATTCTCTGCGATGGCCGGAGGAAAACGCTTCGGCAGAAAAGGTAAGATGAAATTCCCGTTCTGACGGGTTTCAAATAAATAAAAAAATAAAAACATAATTTTTCGGAGGAACTTTAAAATGGCAGTTAAATTAAGACTTACAAGACTTGGCGCAAAGAAGAACCCTTATTACCGCGTTGTTGTTGCTGATTCCCGTTATCCCCGTGACGGCAGATTCATCGAGGTTATCGGCACATACAATCCCATGACCGAGCCTGCAGAGATCAAGATCGACGCTGATAAGGCAAAGAAGTGGATTGCTAACGGTGCACAGCCTACCGATACCGTTAAGGCACTTCTCAAGAAGTCCGGCGCTATCGAATAAGCCTCGGCACACTGATAATCATGGTCGAGCTTAAAAAGGTTCTCACAGATATAGCAAAGGCAATCGTTGACGATCCGGAAAAGGTTGAGGTTATTGAAACCGTCGAAGGTGACAACGTAATGCTCGAGCTTCACGTCGCCGAGGATGATATGGGCAAGGTCATCGGAAGACACGGCAAGATCGCAAAGTCGATCCGCCTTGTTATGAAGGCCGCAGCCAACACTCTCGGTAAGCGTGTAACCGTTGAGATCAGATGAATAATTATCTGTCCGTTGAAATATACGGGCAGAATTTTTATTATACGAAGTGCAGCTTCAAGCTTATTGCCAACTCCTGCCGCCAAACAATCAAAGGTGCGCCATAGCCGCCGACGAAGCTGGCGGCGGCTCGGTGGCTTCATTGTTTCTTTGGTGCATGACGCCGCTGCCGCGGCTGAAGTTAGTTTGGTGTATTTGCTATGCAAATCAAAAAGCCCGGGCGATAATGCTCGAGCTTTTGTTGTTCTTATTCGTTTTTATCCCTGATGGCACGGGATATGCACATTATTTAAAAAACTTGGTTACGCCGAGAGTTGCAAAATAGTCGTCGGGAGTTTCGGCGCGGCGGATAAGCTCAACCGAACCGTCCTCTTTATAAAGAAGCTCTGCACTTCGCAGTTTTCCGTTATAGTTATAACCCATTGCAAAGCCGTGTGCACCTGCATCGTGGATGGCGAGAATGTCACCGATATCGATCTTCGGAAGCATACGGTCGATTGCGAATTTATCGTTGTTTTCGCAAAGTCCGCCGGTTACGTCATATTTGTGATCGCAGGGCGCGTTTTCCTTGCCCATAACGGTTATGTGATGATACGAGCCGTACATTGCCGGACGCATGAGGTTAGCGGCACAAGCGTCACAGCCGATATATTCCTTATAAATGTGCTTTTCGTGAATAGCCTTGGTGATGAGCATACCGTTGGGAGCAAGCATATATCTTCCAAGCTCTGTGAAAAGCGAAACATTACCAAGTCCTGCAGGAACGAGAATTTCCTCGTAAACCTTGCGAACACCCTCTCCGATTACAGCGATATCAGCCGGCTCTGCGTCAGGAAGATAGGGCACGCCGACACCGCCCGAAAGATTAATAAACGAAATATCGACGCCTGCCCTTTGCTGAATCTCGACAGCGAGCTTAAAGAGCACACCTGCAAGAGTTGGGTAATATTCGTTATTGGTATTATTTGAGGAAAGGAATGCATGAATACCGAAGCGTTTCGCTCCCTTTGCTTTAAGAATCTTATAAGCCTCGATGATCTGTTCCTCGGTCATGCCGTACTTTGCTTCGCTGGGTGAGCCCATGATCTGTGTACTGATTCTGAAATCTCCGCCGGGATTGAAACGGCAGCAGATGGTTTCGGGAATATAGCCGATGGTTTTTTCAAGAAAATCGATATGAGTGAAATCGTCTAAATTGATGATAGCGCCAAGCTCGGCGGCTTTTTTGAAATCCTCTGCCGGAGTTGCGTTTGAGGAGAACATGATATCATCGCCCTTGAAGCCGACACGCTCGCTCATGATAAGCTCAGTCAGCGACGAGCAGTCCGTACCGCAGTTTTCCTGCTTCAGAATATCAAGCAGAACTGGATTCGGTGTTGCCTTAACGGCGAAATATTCCTTGAACCCTTTATTCCATGCAAATGCGGCGTTAAGCGCACGTGCACGCTCACGTATACCCTTTTCATCGTAGATATGGAAGGGTGTGGGATAGGTTTCGATAATTTTTTCAAGCTGTGATTTTGTTACAAATGGTGTTTTCAACGTCTTTCCGCTCCTGATTATAAATTTTTCTACCATAAATTATAGCACACGCGGTGTATTATGTCAATAATAAAATATCATATTTGTACAAGGAAATGACGCTGTCGGCTCATGCTGATAAAATAACGCCCCCGGAACAAACCGAGAGCGTTTACTGTGTGCGTTATTTAATTAATACATACCGCCCATTCCACCGCCTGCAGGCATTGGAGGTTCGGGCTCCTTAATGTCGGAAACAACAGCCTCAGTTGTGAGAACAGTTGCCGCAACGCTTGCCGCATTCTGGAGTGCAGAGCGTGTAACCTTAGTCGGGTCAACGATTCCTGCTTCCATCATGTCAACATACTTTTCGTTGTAAGCATCGAAGCCGTAGCCCTTCTTGCCGCTCGAGAGGATCTTATCAACGATGATAGAGCCTTCGAAGCCTGCGTTTTCAGCAATCTGACGTACAGGAGCTTCAAGTGCCTTGAGAACAATTGCAACACCGGTCTTCTCATCACCGTCAACAGTGTCGAGAATGGACTTGACATCCTCGATTACGTTGAGGTAAGCAGTACCGCCGCCTGCAACGATAGCTTCTTCAACTGCCGCCTTGGTTGCGTTGTGAGCATCCTCGATACGGAGCTTCTTCTCCTTC
>JAZNFB010000018.1:0-5756 GCA_045588895.1 Candidatus Flemingiibacterium sp. | reverse complement strand
GACTATCAGTTCAGAAATCTTGAGCTTATTGACCTTGCGAACGAGCCGATTCCGTATGAATATTATTCGTCTGATTTTGAGGATTCCTCCAAGCTTACCGGCTGGAGCACCGGCGGACAGGGCGCAGGTAATTTTGCATGGAACTGTGAAGACGGCAACGGCTATATGACCGTCAGCGGCCGCGCGGCAACTCACACTCCTATTCATTACGGTGTTGGAGTTAATACGATTCCCGGTGCAACCTATGTGATCTCCTACGATATCAGAACGACGGTTCCCGGCGAAGAAACTGTTGCACGCGCAAACATTAACTGGAACAACATTACAGTCGATGAGCCGATCGACGCTGCCACTCCGAATCTCTACTCGGTAACAAACGAGTGGCGTCATATTGAACATATTTATGTTCCCACCATCGAAACTGCCATTGCTCTGATGATCAACACGGCTCCCGGAGATGATAAGTACAATGTCAGCCTTGATATTGACAATGTGAAAATCGTCAGAATGATAGGTATCCGTCCGAATTATTATGCCGCCGGTGACTTCAACAATGCCGGCACAGCACTTTCAGGATGGGGCACAGGCGGACAGGGTGCTGTCACCTTCACATGAAAAGAAGAAGACGGCAACGGCTATATCACCGCAAGCGGACGCGCTAATAATCTTGCCGGACCATATAGAGATTTTGGTATCAAGACTGTCCCCGGAAAGACTTACAAGATCAGCTTTGATATCCGCACGTCCAATCCCGGCGAAAAAACCGTTGTTCGTACAAAGATAGCAGGTGCTGTTGCTGAAATGAAGCCCGGCCAGGCTACAATTGAGATAACAAACGATTGGACTCATGTTGAGATCTCTTACAAGGCAGCAAACGAGCTTGGTTTGTGGATGCTGATTTTCGGAGGCCCGAACGCGGCTTACAATCACGATTTTGATTTCGATAATGTAACGCTCGATATCGTTGATTAAGCCGCATTGATTGAAAGGATTTTGAATTATGAAAAAATCAAGATTAATTTCCCTTGTATTAACCGCAGCTCTCGCCATCAGTACCTTTGCTGTTGGCGGCAGTGCTGCTGCGGTTAACAAAACTATTGCATCCGTCAGTGCAGAAGCTCCGCTTTCCATAGCCGAAGCACTGCCAAGCGGAAACAAGCTTCAGCGTACTGATTTTGACAACGCTGACTGTCTTGAATTCTGGAATTTCAATTCTGTTTACGGCGGTCAGTACATAACCCATGAAACCGACGAAAACGGCGGATATCTCCGTATGAGAAACATTTCAACGCAGTGGGTTGGTTTTGACTATGTTCCGCTGTTCTTCCCGGAGGCCGGATTCTATAAGTTCACCGGTTACTTCCGTGCCGCAAGAGAGGGCGAGCTTACATGGCTTCGCGTCAGATTCAAGGAGTTTGACGGAACAGAAACTATGTATCATGTTTACTGCGGCGACGAATGGTCAAAGGTTGAATTTTATGTTGAAATAAAGGATACGCTTTCGAGCTTTACCGTTTGCGGAGGTCCTATTTGGTATTTAAGACAGGATTTCTGCGTTGACAATTTCTCGCTTGTTGAGGTTGATTCGATTCCCGAAGATGCTCCAACTACCGCCGGCGAATATGCTGACGTTCCCAATTTTGAAGATCTGGTGGAGCAGAATGTCAGAGGAGATGTTACAAAATGGGATCCGAAGGCAGAGTCTAAATATGATGTTCAGGGTATTGTTATTGACTACGACAACTCTGCATATTTAAGACAGGTAGGCTCGAATCTTTATGCAACATACGACGACATCAAAAACTTTGCAAAGAGCTTTGAGGGTTCTCACGTCACCGATTTTGTTATGTGTGTGAATGCAGACACCTCGACATATCCCTCAAATGTTATGACCGACTATATTGATAAATACAATGCGACAGAGGAGCTTGGTCAGGCTGTTGACTATAAAGATGCAGATGCTGCTGTAAAGGGCGCATATCATATCTTTAATACTCTTGGCACTGACTATATCGGAATGTGGCACGAGGTTTTTCCGGAAATCGGAATCAATCCATGGATCTCGTTCCGTATGAATGATATTCACGATAAGGCAACATTTTTAAATGGCGGAGCGCCGAACGTTGGCCTCAGTGATTTCTTTTATAAGAATCCGAACTTTGTTCGCGTCAAGCATCATGCCGATTATCGCTATTGGGACGTTGCATACAACTATACATATCCCGAGGTCAGAGAATATTTCCTTTCATTTATCAATGAGGCGCTGAACAGATACGACACCTACGGAATCGAGCTTGACTTCCAGCGTGAAATCTTCCTCTGGCATATTGGCGGCGAATATAACGGACTTGATATTCTCAATGATTTCATGCGTCAGGTTGATGACCTTGTTAAGATTTACGAGGAAAAGTACGGTCATGAAATAAAGATAGCTGTCCGTGTTGCGCCGAGTATAGAGCAGAACTATGAGCTCGGACTTGACGTTATTACCTGGGCTATGGAGGGTATCATCGACAGAGTTATCGCTTCAAGCCGCTTTGAAACAAGCTATACCGATATTCCCGTAAGACTTTGGGATTCTATACTTGAACCGCTCGGAATTGAGCTTGCTGTTAACATTGAAACCAACAATATGAGAGTTTGGGAAGGCAGTGCAAGCGGCAGACATTCGCTCGAAACTTACGCAGGTATTGCCGCAAATGCATTCTCGCAGGGTGCTGACAAGATTTATATGTTCAACTTCTTTGCAGATTTTGACGGTATAAACGAGGAAGATAAGGTTTCAACAAAAAATGCGTACGCGCCTCTGACAGAAGGTGAAGCGTATTGGAATATTATAACGACACTCGGCTCTTATGATAAGCTTATGGAGCTTGATCGAAGAAGTATCCTTAACTATAACGATATTTCAAGCCCGTGGAAGGTTTATGACCGCCCGCTTCCGGCAACTGTTAATAAGAATACTGTCACTGCACTTCGTATTCCGGTTGGTGATGTTGCAGAAGGATCGAAGCTCTCTGTAAGATTCTCTACAGACAACACGCTTATCGCAAACGCTCCCCCGACAGTATATGTTAACTCCGAACTGTGTGAATATGAAGCTATGCAAAGCTGTGACGGATATTATACGAATAACAAGGTGCTTTCCTATGAGATTCCCGAGTCGGTTTACGGTGACACTTATATGGTTGTTGAAATCATGAGCGAGGCAAGCTTCACGATAGATTATGCAGAGGTTTTTGTGGACGCAAAGTAATCAGCGAGGTTTATTTATGAAAAAAGGTGTTATTATCAATCAGGACGACTCGTGCTTATATCACTATATAGGCAGAGTTCTTGATACAAATCCACCAACCGCCGAGGATTTTGAAAAATTCCCCCTGCAGTATAAGGATTCGGGCGTTACCGACTATTTCATCTGTCTTAACGGAGCAGTGGCAGTATATCCCTCAAAGGTTATGACAAGCTATATTGACAAGTATCATCAACGGCTTGAAAACGGCATGGCGGTGGACTATACAGGAAACATCGCCGCCTCTGCCGCACACTATCTTTTTGAGGTGCTTGGAATCGATCATATTGCCATTCAGATCGACGGCTTCAGAAAAATCGGAATCAATCCATGGGTTTCGTTCCGTATGAATGACTTTCATTACTATAATGAAAAAACGGCGATCACGCTTTCTGAGTTTTTCCATAGTCATCCCGAGGTGCGTCGTGTGAAATTTCATCCGGAATTTGCTCAAGGCTGCAGTGACAATGCGTATGACTATATGCACGATTCTGTCAGAGAATATTTTCTTGCTTTCATTGATGAAGCTCTTGACAGATACGATCCATACGGAATTGAGCTTGATTTTCAACGTGAGCTTGTGCTGTTTTCAATGGGTAACGAGTACCGCGGAATTGAGATCATGAATGACTTTATCCGCAAGATTGACGGTGTTGTGCATAAGTATGAGGGCAAATACGGACATGAAATTAAAATTGCAGCCCGTGTTGCCGGGGATGTTCAGATAAACTTTGATTTCGGTCTTGACGTTATGCAGTGGGTTCAGGAGGGTATTGTTGACACGGTAATCCTCGCTCCCCGTTTTGAATCGACTGATACGGATATTCCGGTCAGACTCTGGAAAACGCTTCTCAAGCCGTATGGAACAGAAATTGTTGTCGGACTTGACACATATCTTCAGCCGGCACCCGGTATGAAGCCGAGAATGCCAAGTATCGAAACCTTTGCGGCAACGGCTGTCAGCTCGTATTCACAGGGGGCGGATAAACTTTATTTCTACAACTATTTCAGAAATAATATCCACGATCTGTTAAGCGATGAAACGGAATTTTCCGAAGACCCTACGCTCCATACCGGTGACAACCGTATCTATAAAACGGTCATAAACAAGCTCGCTTCGAGCGAAGATGCGCTGACACTTAACCGGCATCACATGATAACGATAAAGGACAGCCTTCCGATATGGAAGCGTAACACTAATTATCCGCTTACAAATCGTGCGGCGAATCAGCTTCCCCTGAAATTCAACCGTGACGGAAGCTTCAAGCTTTTTGTCGGTGAAATCCCGGACGGAGCAGAACTTACACTTCGTTTTGGAGTGGAGAACCATGATGCCGCTCTTTCAAGTCTGCCGCGTGTCTTTGTAAACTCAGAGGCGTGCGATTATATTGGTGAGGCGGACGATCCCCGTTGGTATCCCGAGGGAAGGCTCCTTTGCTACAATATTCCGAAATCGGCTTATCTTGAGGTGATATGTCCCTATATCATCGTCAGCGGCGAAACGGTTATCAGATATGTTGACACCTTAATAAAGGTGAAAAAATAATATCGCTCTTTTCTTCATTTTCCTCCGCCTGCGGCAGATATACCTTGTCTGTCGTGGGCTTTTTTTATTTTGCAAGTAATGTTCATCCAAATTTTGACAAAGAGGCAGAGCATAGTCTCGATCAGAATACACGCTTTTGGGAGACTCAGATATACCGGTGGCTCATAAACACGCTAGGTGACATTCCCGAGAATGCCGAGCTTACTCTGTGTTTTGCGGTTTCGGACGTTGAAGCGGCACTTGCAGATCCTCCGAGAATCTATATCAATTCCTCATGCTGTTATTACATCGGAACAGAGCAGGACGATCGTTTTTCAAAGAATACGGTATTCTGTTATTCGATCCCGAGGGAAGCGCATCACAGTCAGCTTTGTCCGCGCTTTTCGTTTACACATGATAACTCGGTTGTTTATCTTGAATTATACGTAAAAGTGACGGATTAGCAGCTTATGTATTGTATCGTTTGACCAGAGGGAAGAATTTTAATTCACAACGGTCCTTTTACGGAAAACGTAAAATTACAAGAATACGCCACCAAACAAGGTTTTTGTCCTGTCAGGTGGCGTAATGTATTTATGTAGAAATTTTTTGAGGAGATGCCGCTGTTATTTTTCTCTTTTGCATCCATTTTTGCGGCACGCGGCAATTAAATTAACCAATGTTACTGAACACCTTGAGTATTCTGGTAACATCCGCCTTCATTACCTGACGTGCACCGTAACCGATATTGTGATAGTAGTCGGCATCGACTGTGTTAACTATTTCCTTTGCTTTAGCGTAACCGGCGTAAGCCATGTAGGAATAGTAATTGACCTTTCTGATGCCTCTCTTGATGATCTCGTGATAATCTTCGTCTGAAACACCGCTTCCGCCGTGCATAACAAGCGGTATGTCGGTTTTCTCTGCAATTTCGGTGAT
>JAZNFB010000017.1:0-7072 GCA_045588895.1 Candidatus Flemingiibacterium sp. | reverse complement strand
GCGTCCATGTTTATGCCGGCTTTGGTTGTTGCGACGTTGACTGATGAGCAGACGAAATTTGTTTCTGCGAGTGCTTCTGGGATTATCGAGAGAAGCGCTTCATCCTTGCGTGTCATACCCTTATGAACGAGTGCGCCGAAGCCTCCGATGAAGTTGATTCCAAGCTCCTTTGCGGCATTGTCAAGTGCTTTTGCCGCTTTGAGATATCCTTCGGGCGAGAAATTACCGCCGCAGAGCGAGATAGGTGTTACGGCAACACGCTTATTAATGATCGGAATACCATATTCCTTTTCGATGTTCTCACCGGTTATAACCAGCTTTTCTGCGATTTTTGTGATTTTATCGTATATATTCTGTGCGAAGCGATTTTCGTCATCAGATGCACAGTCGAGCAGGGAAATGCCCATTGTGATAGTTCTGATATCGAGATTCTCCTCGCGTATCATGCTTATTGTTTCAAGTATATCGGCTGTGTTTAACATAGCAGTAACCTTTCCTGTTATATTGTGTGCATTGCGCTGAAAATGTCCTCGTGCATGGTCTGGATAACAAGTCCCGAATCCTTGCCGAGAGAGTTCATTTTGTCAACAAAATCGGTGAAGTGTATATTTAATTTATCAATGTCAACGAGCATGATCATTGCGAAATAATCGCTCAGTACGCTCTGTGAGATATCGACAATATTTGCGCCATGGTCTGCACAGCAGTTTGAAACCTTGGCGATGATTCCCATTGCATCTTTTCCTGTAACGGTGATAACAGCTTTCATTTTTTTGTATCCTTTCGATTTGAAAATATTACTCCATATATATAATACACTATTTTCCGACATTTTTCAAGAGATAACGGAAAATTTATCTATTCATTTTTCGAATATTGGCAGAATAATATTGAATTTCACTCGGTTGTGTGTTATAATTAAGGAAATAAATTTTATTTGCGGAGATTTACAATGTCGGAAATTATGAAAATCATTGAGGATTTCAAGGGGGACTGCGGCTGCGGACGAGTTCACGAAACCTCAATTGAAGATATAGTAATCGAATCGGGAGCGGTGCACAGAGTTGGTGAAATATTAAAGAAGAACCGCTTTTCGAACACAATTCTGTTAGTTGCCGATAAAAACACATTGGCGGCGGCAGAGGGAATTATAGATAGCCTTGGCGGTTACACTCTCGAATATAAAATATATGATAACCTGCGTGTTGCGACGATGGAGCTTGTAAATGAGGTTGAAGCGTTGATTTCGGGACGTGACATTTCGGTTTTGTCTGTCGGAACGGGATCGGTCAACGATGTTTGCCGTCTATCCTCCGCAAGACAGAATAAAAAGCTTTGTATTTTTGCGACTGCTCCTTCGATGGACGGCTTTGCTTCGTACAGTGCGCCTATTGTTGACAATGGGTTCAAGGCATCATATCCTGCGAAAAGTCCCGAGGTTATAATCGGGGATACGAGGATTTTAGCATCCGCACCGAATGAGCTCAAATCAGCAGGCTTTGGTGACATGGTTGCAAAATACGTGGGACTTATCGACTGGAAGGTTTCCGCACTTCTCACGGGAGAATATTACTGCGAAAAAATTGCGTCGCTCACACGGGTGGCGGTTGACGAGCTTATGGGTATGGCGGACAAGGTGTGCGAGAGGGATGAGTATACGGCAGGCAAGATTTTCGAGGCGTTACTCAAAACGGGAATCGGTATGAGCTTTGCGAAAAACGCACGTCCTGCCAGCGGAAGTGAGCATATTATAGCCCACCTTATCGAATGTGTACAGCTTCGTGACGGTATTATTCCGAATTATCACGGGGATGATATTGGAGTTTGTACACTTGAAACGCTTAAATATTATAACGCTCTTGCCGAAATAGAATCAATCGATACACAAAGTGAAAATGTTGACTGGAATGATGTATTTTCGTTTTACGGTGACATGGCTCATGAGGTGAAGAAGCTCAATTTTCCTGATAATGTTATAGATGAGGTTGAGACAGACGTGCTCAAAAACAGTTGGGCAGAGATTCGTAAAATCATACGCAGTGTTCCGACTTATGAGCAGTGTAAGGCGGCGATGGAGAAAGCAGGCTGCCGGATCACTGTCGAGGATATCGGAAAAGAACGTGCACTTTTTGATGACTGCATGAAATATTCGCCGTATATGCGTCACCGTTTGACTCTGCTTCGCCTCAGAGATATGATAAAAATTGGAGAATAATTAACGCTTATGAATGATTATAAAAACTTTTGCGAATATGTCGTGCGGCCGGAAATGACAGCATCTGTGCGGCTTCTTCGTGTTTTTCTTATAACGCTTTATACGCTCTTTATCGCTGTCTATTCGGTTGGCTTTTGGCTGATACTCGGGCTTTGGACGCTGATGATACTTTTACCGTTTATCATGTACGCTATAATACGTATCACATGGAAATTTACCGTTATCGAATATGAATATGCAATCGAGGCAGGCGAGCTTACGGTTGCACTTATTTACAACGGCGCAAAAAGAAAGGTAAAGGTGCGCGCAAGCATCCCTGAAATGACTCTGATAGCACCATATGACGCCAAAAGCAAGCATACTCTCGAAAAGAGTGACATTGACGAGGTTAAATATTATATCGAATCGAAGGAAAGCGAGAGGGCATACGTTTGTATTTATCCCGATAAAAAACGCGGAAAGAAGCGTGCTGTTGTGATAGAAACAACTCCTGAAGCCCTGCGTATTCTGCGACTTTGCAATTCCACGGCGTTCACAGCCTCGCATAGATAGTTTATGAATAGTTTACCGTCTGCGATAATATAATGTAGCAAAAGATTATCGGAGGCGGTTATGCGACAGGGTTTATTTATATTTGCGACAGTGATGATAATTTTAACTGCGTGCGGAATTGCTGAGGAGACAGACAAACTTGAATACCAAAATCATAAGCTTTATATCGAGGCGGATCTCACGCTTGATGACGAATATTTCCCGATAACGATGACACTTGAAGCGGCAGAGTATGATGATGAGGGAAGAATGTATGCAAGAGATGCGGTGCTTTCAATTGGCGAAAACAGCATTATATCGGGTGTCAGCTTTGAATATAAGGGCGGGAAGGTTTATATTTCGTCGGGAGATTTGAAAATACCGATGGAGGATGAAGCCATGATATCGGGAATTGGTGACATAATTTCGCTTTTTTGCATTTCAGAGGATTATTATTATTCGTCTGAAAAGCTTACTGTTGATAAGCTCAAATGTGAAAATTTGGTCTTTATCGACGGAGACAATCGGGTTGAGGTTTTGATTGATCTCAGTTGTGATCTCCCGAAATCTATAGTCGCCACGGTTGGAGAGAAGCATATCGCCGCTGATATAGGTTATATTAAATCCGAATCGATCACGGAATAAACAATGGCTGTCTATGCGAAAACGCGGACAGCTTTTTTGTTGTACCCGTTGACAAAAAGGGGATTATAGTGTATAATATTCATTAGTTTACTAACTAATTATTGTGAAAGGAGAAACGAAAATGAAGACAAAGCCACTGCCGCAGGAATTTATCGACGCGATACCAAAACGCAGGCTTGACTCGAATTATAACGCAATGATGCGCATACACGATGCCGCAAAGCTTTATCAGGATCGTATGCGCCGCTGTTCTGAACAGGATGGACTACCGTCAAGCTATCGTATGCTCATTTTTCATTTGGCAAGAATGAAGCCGGGAATAACACAGCTTGAGCTTGTTAAGGCAACCCACTTAAAGCCGCCGACGGTCAGTGTCACTCTTGCGAAAATGGAGCGCGACGGACTCATAACACGCTGTTCCAATCAGGATGATCTTCGCGAGATACTCGTTTATCTGACAGACAAGGGTAAAGCCATAGACGAGCGTATCCACGTTATACACAAGGAGGGTGACCGTATCGCTCTTGAAGGACTTTCCGATGAGGAAATAGATACGCTCTCAACTCTTTTAAACCGTGTTATTGACAATCTGCTTGCGGAACGAAATAAAATTTAAACCGGAGGAAAAAATAAAGCTTGCAAAATATTTGAAGCCCTATTGGCTTTTCGCTATACTTGCTCCGCTTACGATGATTGGCGAGGTTTCAATCGACCTTATGCAGCCAAAGCTCATGTCGCAAATCGTTGACGAGGGCGTTATCGGTCAGAATATGGAGCTTATAATTTTCACGGGACTCAAAATGCTCGGTCTTGTTGCAATCGGAGGACTTTTCGGTATTCTCTCTGCGGCATTTGCGAGTAATGCTGCACAGCGCTTCGGTAACGACCTGCGTAACGATGCCTTCAAAAAGGTTATGAGCCTTTCACTGCAGCAGACCGATAAATTCACAACCGGCTCGCTCGTTACAAGACTTACAAACGATATCAACGCCGTTCAGGATTTCATCGCCATGCTGATACGTATGTTCGTGCGTGCACCGATGCAGTTTATCGGCGGTATTGTTATGGCGATTTCGATAAGTCCGAAGTTTGGTATCGTTCTTGCACTTGCATTGCCGATACAGCTTGTTCTTATCTTTCTTATGCTTAAAAAAGCAGGTCCGCTTTATTCGGTTGTTCAGAAAAAGCTTGACCGTGTTAATTCCGTTGTTCAGGAGAATGTCTCGGGCGCACGTGTTGTGAAGGCTTACGTTAAAGAGGAGCATGAAATTTCTCGCTTTAGCAGTGCAAACAGCGAGCTTCGTGACGTTAATTTAAAGGTTCAGCGTCTTATGGCAACTCTCAGCCCTGTGCTTATGATAATCATGAACGCCTCTGTAATTGCTATACTGCTTATCGGCGGTAAAGAGGTTCAGGCTTCGATCGGCGTTATTGACGGTATCGGTGTTGGTGACGTTATGGCGGCTATTACCTACATCACGCAGATACTTATGTCCATGATGATGGTCAGCATGATGTTCCAGACTATGACACGTGCTGCGGCGAGTGCAAAGCGTATCACAGAGGTGCTTGAAAGCGATCCCGCGATTCTTGGCGGTGAAGTATCGTCCGAAACGGAAAGCAAGGGCGCAATTGAATTTAAGAATGTCTCATTCCGTTATCCGAATGCTATCGGACGTCCTGTTTTAAATGGTATAAATCTCGATATAAAGCCGGGCGAAACCGTTGCGATAATCGGTGCGACCGGCTCGGGTAAGTCCTCGCTTGTAAATCTTATTCCACGCTTTTATGATGCTGATGAGGGAAGTGTACTTATTGACGGTGTTGATGTTCGTGACTATGAGCTTGGCACACTCCGTCAAAAGATTGCGTTTGTGCTTCAGAAAACCGAGCTTTTCTCGGGAACTGTTGCAGAAAATATAAGATGGGGACGTCCTGAGGCGACCGATGAGGAGGTCAAGCTTGCGGCGACTATTGCACAGGCGGATGACTTTATAATGGGCTTTGCCGATGACTATAACACCATGATTGCCGAAAAGGGCGCATCACTTTCTGGCGGACAAAAGCAGCGTATTGCAATTGCGCGTGCGATAATACGCCGTCCCGAAATAATCATTTTCGATGATTCAACCTCGGCACTTGACCTCGGTACTGAAGCACGCTTACATAAAGCACTGCGTGAAAACATCAAGGATTCGACAGTCATCATGATCGCACAGCGTATTGCGTCGATAAGAAGCTGTGACCGTATCGCCGTTATCGAAAACGGAACGATAAGTGCATTTGCGCCGCATGATGAGCTTATGAAAAACAGCGAAACATACCGTGATATTTACGATTCGCAAATGAAATCAAACGAGGGAGGTGAGCGATAATGGCAGAGAACAAGGCGCCTGCAGGAGAGCGACCGATGGTGCAGATGGGTCCGAGACGAGGCGGTCCCGGTGGTCCGATGATACGTGAAAAGCCGAAGAATATGAAAATTACTCTCGGCAAGCTCTTTAAATATATCGGAAAAAGCAAATATTCGCTGATTGCACTGCTTGTTATCGTTTCACTGATTGCCGTACTTAATCTTGCAGGTCCTGCGCTTCAGGCAGAGGCAATATCTGCAATAACCATTCGGGACAAGCAGGTTGAGGTCAATTTCGATAAGCTGTATACCGTTGTTGCGATTATGGCGGTTGTTTACATTCTCTCGTCATTACTCACATATCTGCAGGGAATAACTGCGGCGAGACTTTCGCAGAACACCGTATGTACGATGAGAAATGACCTTTTCTCGAAGATTTCATATCTTCCGATACGTTACACGGACACTCACCGTCACGGTGACATTATGAGCCGAATGACAAATGACGTTGAAAACATATCAAATTCGGTTTCGCAGTCCATAGCCTCGCTTTTCTCGGGAATTATCATGCTTATCGGCTCTATGGTGCTTATGCTTTATTACAGCCCGATATTGACCGCGGTTGCTATTGTAACGATACCGCTCACGCTTATTGTTTCAACCAATCTCTCAAAGTTCATGCGCAAATATTTCGTCAAACAACAGAAGCTTCTCGGCGCGCTCAACGGTCACATTGAAGAAACCGTAACCGGCTATAAGACTGTCATGGCTTACGGACGAGAGGGCGCATCTGTTGAGGAGTTTTCGCGCATCGCGGCAGAGTATCGCAAGATCGGTATTCGCGCAAATATCTGGGGCGGCGTTATGGGCCCTTGCATGAATATGATCGGTAACCTCGGATATCTTCTTGTTGCCGCTGTGGGCGGTTATCTCTCGTTTTCCGGTATGATCGGTATTCCTGCAATTCAGGCGGTGCTTCAGTATTCAAAGCAGTTCACACGTCCGATCAATGAAATTGCAAACCAATATGCGCAGATCCTGACGGCAATTGCAGGCGCGGAAAGAGTTTTCGATATCATGGAATCAGATGCGGAAATTGACAAGGGTAAGCATCCGATTGAGGTTGAAAATATCCGCGGTGACATTTGTTTTAAGGATATGTACTTCTCATATAAAGAAGGAGAGCCGGTTTTAAAGGGCTTTAATCTCAATGTGGAGCGTGGACAGAAGATCGCTATCGTCGGCGCGACCGGTTCGGGTAAGACTACGGTTGTAAACCTGCTCACTCGGTTTTACGACATCGACAGCGGCGAAATTACGGTTGACGG
>JAZNFB010000016.1:0-4105 GCA_045588895.1 Candidatus Flemingiibacterium sp. | reverse complement strand
ATTATAATTCAGATGTTGAAATTGTTAAAACCGCACGCTGAGACTGCGGTGTCTCCCCAAGTATAAGGCAGGGGAGCTTTTTTGTTTGGGAAATGTGAAAAAGACTGCTTGCCTTATACAAACAGCCTCTTTTTGCTTATTTTCCGTGATACAGCTTGTTCACCTGATAAACCGGCTCACAGGTGAGGTTGACGCCAAGCTTTTTGAATGTCTTGATATCGATCTCGGAAAGAATGACCGATGAATGAACCTCGCAGCCCTTTAACTTATCAAGCTGTTCCAAGGATCTTGCGGCAAGCGGTGAAGTTGCGGCACAGATCGAAAGCACTATAAGCACCTCATCCGTATGCAGACGGGGGTTGTGTCCGCGCAGATAATCAACCTTTAAGTGCTGTACCGGCTCGATAATGTTCTGCGGTATAAGCAGCACCTCGTCGCCGATCCCTGCAAGTCGCTTGAGCGCATTGAGAAGCAGTGCGGCGGATGCTCCGAGGAGAGACGAGGTTTTGCCGGTCACTATCGTACCGTCGGGCAGTTCTAACGCGGCTGCCGGATTATCGGTCTGCTTTGCCTTTTCGTTTGCGGCGGTGACGACTCGGCGGTTTGCAGTTGTCAGATTTGCCTGCTTCATTAAAATGTCAAGCTTGTGTACGGTCGTGCTTGAGGTCATGCTTTCACGCTGATCGCACAGAGCTGTATAATATCGGCGAATGATCTCCTGCTTTGATGCCTCACGTACAATAGAATCGTCAACGATACAGTTTCCAACCATGTTAACGCCCATATCTGTCGGTGATTTATATGGAGATGAGCCGTATATTTTCTTGAAGGTCGTGTCAACAACGGGGAATATTTCAACGTCACGGTTATAGTTCACCGCAGTCTCGCCGTACGCCTCAAGATGGAATGGGTCGATCATATTAATATCGTTAAGATCGGCGGTTGCGGCTTCATATGCGATGTTGACGGGATGCTTCAGGGGTATATTCCAGATTGGGAAGGTTTCAAATTTTGCATATCCTGCCTTTGTGCCGCGCTTGTTTTCGTGATAAAGCTGGGAAAGACAGACTGCCATCTTGCCGCTTCCGGGACCGGGGGCTGTAACGATTACAAGCTTCTTCTCGGTTTCAACAAAATCGTTTTTGCCGTAGCCTTCATCGCTGACAATGGTTTCAACATTAAAGGGATAACCGTCTATAGAATAATGATGGTAAACCTTCATGCCGATATCTGCAAGCTTTTTCTCGAATTTGAGTGCGTTTGGCTGGGCTGTATATCTTGTAAGGACAACACTGCCGACGTAAAGTCCGATGCCCGTGAAAGCGTCAATAAGGCGCAGAACATCGTGGTCATAGGTTATGCCAATGTTACTGTTGATCTTATTCTTTTCAATATCGTCTGAATTGATTGCGATAACTATCTCCGCATCGTCCTTCAGCTGGAGAAGCATCTGCAGCTTACTGTCGGGCTTGAAGCCGGGCAGTACACGTGCCGCATGGTAATCGTCAAAAAGCTTACCGCCGAACTCAAGATACAGCTTACCTCCGAACTGTGAGATGCGTTCACGGATATGCTTTGACTGCAGCTCGAGATATTTATCGTTGTCGAAACCTATCTTTGGCATAAATGAGTCCCCCGTAATTAACAAACTATTTTTATTATATCACATCCCGAAACGATTTTCAACACAATTTCAAAAAAAATACAAAAATTCCGCGAATACGGTTGAAAAACCGTAAGCTTTATCGCTGCGTTTGAATTTTTGCAATTCACAGCATTGATGCTATTGCGCTTTTGGGGGTTTTGTGATATAATGGTTGTATGGAAGTAAAATCATATTTTACCGTAAAGGAGAAAAAACAATGTTAAAAGATAAAATCAAAGGCGCTGCGGCCGGTCTTTTCGCAGGAATTTTAATTAGCGCAACCGTCGTCGGTGCAACAACGGGAGCTATCAAAAAGGATCTGCACTATAACAATATTCAAATAACGCTTGACGGGAAAACGGTACATCCGACCGATGCAAACGGAAAATACGTCGAACCGTTTATAATCGAGGGAACAACCTATCTGCCGGTACGCGCCGTTTCAAATGCACTCGGGCTCGGCGTTGACTGGGACGCAAACACAAACACGGTCAAGCTCTCAACAAATAAAACGCAGACCGAAGTCAAGCCGGAAGCAACGATCCCCACGATATCAAATACGGACGAACTCTGCGACTATATGCACTCGAAGAAGGAACTGGATATTCTGACCTTCAAATTCAAATACACCGGCAATCCGGATGATATCAACGCCACGCGTATGGCCGGTATGCTCTGCTGCTTCTATCTGAGCTGGGAGAGCACGGGAGATGTTTATACTGTAACGGTGACGGAATATCCCGGCGATCATATCGTTGACGCCCACAGAACGGGAGACACGTCAAAGCTTACTTATGACGAAAAGCTCACCTATAACAAGGCTCTTGAAATGGTGGAGGAAGCGAAGCAAAGTTCAAACAGTATGCTCGAGCTTGAAATTGCGATACACGATATGCTTTGCGACAGTATCGTTTACGATAATTCAAACGGAACCTACGTAGCCGATCCGAAAAGACCTCCGAGACATCTGACCGCCGTTGGTGCACTGCTTGACGGACGCGCCAACTGTCAGGGCTATTCCGATGCTTTCTATACTCTTGCATCCATAGCCGGCTTTGAGGTTGGAAGACAGTTTGCCGAGGATTATGAGGCTACACACATGACAAACACGGTGCGTCTTGACGGAGAATGGTATATCGTTGACATAACATACGACGACGTGGTTTCAACAGAGGGCGATGAAATTGAAAATTACCGCCTCTTCAACGCCGGCGAGGATATGTGTACGGAATACTGGTGGCCGGACGACATGGAGTATCATGACATTTGCAAATATTCGAACAGTAACTATTACTATAATCTCCCCGAATATGTTGGCGAAAATAATTATACAAAGAGCTTCACTTCGGCATATGACATGGCAGAGATGATCGCTGATGAGTATATGTACAGAGGCAGAACGGAATTTGTCACCGTGTTGCTTGGAGTGGGCACAAACTGGACTACCCTTGACGGCCCTCTTTACGATGTCCTTATGGAAAGAGGAGCGACGTTCAACTATACGATCTATTCAACCAATGCAAACGAAAACACCTTCTTCTATATCCGTTTTAAATGATGCCGCTTATTAAATAAAACCGACGCCGTGCAAGTATTGACATTGTGCGGCGTTTGTGGTATACTTTAATATAGGTAAATATGTGCTCACAGCGAGCTTATTATATACGGAGTAAAAAATAATGGAACTTAAAAATTTGGGCGGACGAAAGGCTCGTCTGCTTCTCGTCTATCCCGACTATACAGACCGTGACTGTACACGCCGTGTCAGCGGTGGAAACTACAGCGAGGGACTTGCATCAATTTCCGCTGTGCTTAAAGAGGGCGGTCACCATGTTGGGCTTTTACATCTTCTGAATCTTCATACGGAAGAGGATTATAAGGCAAGACTGCGTGAAAAATCTGCCGACGGTGAATATGACATTATCGGCTTCTCAATACGCACCACCGCATTTCCGGACTGCCGGGACTATATTAAGTGGACAAAAGAAGTTTATCCCGATGCCTTCATCATCTGCGGAAGCTATCACTGCACGCTTGTGCCCGATGAGGTTTTGGCACTTGACGGAGTTGACTGCGTTTGCGTCGGTGACGGCGAATATGCGGAGCTTGAGCTTTGCGATAAAATGTCTGCAGGCGAAGATTACACTTCTGTTGAAAGCCTTTATTTCAAGCTGCCCGACGGAAGTGTCAAGAAGAACCCGATACGTCCGCTTTTTGCAGACCTCGACCGTATACCGATTCCCGATTTTGAGCTTTTTGATTATGACAATCTTGAATCCTCAAAGGTCGGTACGGCTATCGTTGTTGTCAGCAGAGGTTGCTTTTACAACTGCACATACTGCGGAAACGGAAACTTCAGAAAGGTATACCCGAACAAGAAGCTGTATGCACGCTTCCGCTCACCCGAAAATGCTATACTTTATTTGAAAACTCTGCTTTCAAGGCATCCTCAAATAAAGT
>JAZNFB010000015.1:0-4111 GCA_045588895.1 Candidatus Flemingiibacterium sp. | reverse complement strand
CCTCCGACTTTCCATCTCGGGTGCCAGCGTCACGGACGTGATGATATCCGCGTTCTCAATGATGAAATCCGCATCGGGAACAAGGATATTCTCCTCTGCCTGTGCGCCCTTCTTGGAGGGATTGATGAACGGTCCCTCGGCGTGAACACCGATGATCTCGGCACCGTCCCAGGTCTTGCTCTCCTCCTTGAGACTGCGAACCGCATTGAGAGCGGCAATGATCTCGTCCTTTGCAACGGTCATTGTGGTGGGAAGGAAAGAGGTAACGCCGTTCTTGGCAATGCCGTAAGCCATTTTCTTGATACCCTCGGGCTTTGCGTCACAGGTATCTTCACCGAGATATCCGTGAATATGTATATCCACAAGTCCAGGAGCGACATAGTTTCCTGCGGCGTCAACAGTTTCGGCATCAGCGGGAACATCGTCAACAATTCCGGCTATTTTACCGATCTCACTGTCAAAAGCAAGAGCCTTACCGCAAACGAGCGAATCGGGAAGAACGATCTTGCCGTTGATAATGTAGGTCAATTTCATAGTTATATACTCCTTTCACAAAAAAATTTCGTCAGTTTACATTATATCACAACCATGTTAAAAAATCAAGAAGTTTTCAAAATTTTCTTGTTTTTTTCAAATTGGGACATCTATGAAGATTAAACTTTGAAGATTACACATTGCCCTTTATCAATGCTTCGGGAACAGCCTCACCGTAATTTGGCTTCAAAATGGCTGGAAAAATTGGAAATTTGACTTGACATGAATGGGTAGATGACGTAAAATCAATATACAGTGACAGTATATGTTAGGATATATTTCGGAGGTAGCATGAGGGGAATCGTATTCAATATTCAAAGATTTTCTTTGTTTGACGGTCCCGGTGTGCGGACGGTGGTTTTTCTCAAGGGATGTCCGCTTCACTGTGTCTGGTGTCATAATCCCGAGGGACTTTCAAGCAAGATGCAGGTTATGTACAATAGTGACCGCTGTATCGGATGCGGCGCCTGCGCAGATGCTTGTGAGAAGGGCTGTCATACGGTAAGGGACGGCTTTCACGTTCTTGATCGGAAAAGCTGTATTTCCTGCGGTGAATGTGCGAAGGTCTGCTTCAGTCTTTCGCTGACTGCAGAAGGAACGGAAATGAGCGTTAATGAGGTTATAGAAACCGTAATGAGAGATGTTAACGTTTACAAAGACAGCGGCGGCGGTCTGACACTTTCCGGCGGTGAACCCCTGATGCAGGGTGAATTTTCAACTGCTCTTTTAAAGGCGGCAAAGGAAGCGGGACTCAATACCTGCGTTGAGACATCCGGCTTCGGTTCTTCTGATGTACTGTGTGAAATGGCAGCTTACACCGATATTTTTCTTTTTGACTATAAGATTACGGATGATGAGGCTCACATGAAATATTGCGGCGCGCCGGTAACACCGATTTTACATAATCTCGGGATTCTCGCTAACCTTCAAAAAACGGTGATCCTCCGCTGTCCTCTGATTCCCGATATCAATGGAACAAGAGAGCATATGGAGGGTATTGCGAGGGTTGCGCTCTCACATACCGACTCTGTTTCGGAGATCCAGATTGAGCCTTATCACCGTCTCGGAATTACAAAAGCGCATCAGCTTGGTATAACGCCGGCATATGAGGCAGAGGTTCCGGATGCGGATTTTGTCAAAGAATTTGCCGATGATTTACGTGAGCTTTGTAAAGGGAAGATTACTGTAAAGGTTAATCAGTAAAACGCCCTATGGAGGTTACTATGTATAAGAATATCAATGATAAATTAGAATTTACGGATCGCTTTAAAAGGGTTGAGACAGGTGTTCGTGCACGTCTTCGTCCGCGTGATCCCCGTGAATTTACTCTTATTGATCCGATACCCACTGACGGTAAGAATCCGTTTGCCGATGTTTTTGAAGAAATGCCGGATGCGCCTTACGTGATTGCGCTTGCAAACGCCATTGTGCGCTCTTGGCTTGATATGCCCTGTGTGATCTATCCCGATGAGGCGATTGTCGGCATTACGCGCCCCACCTATCCGATAATGGAGCATTTCAGCTGGGGTATTACGTTTCACGATGATAAAATTGATGCGGAGCACGGCTTTGAGAGCGAAGAATCCATTAATGCGGAGCTTGCAAGAATTGAGGCTTTACGTGAGCGTATGACGCCCCTTGATATTTCGCATATGGAAGATGCCGGTACTAAACTCCTCGGCGAGGAAAAATACAAGGAGCTTACAGCAGTGGAGATGTTCTGGGCAGGCGGATATCAGGGACACACGCTCCCGAATTACGTTACACTGCTGACAAACGGTCTTGACGGTATGCTTGAGATTATCGACAGATATGCAAAAATCAATGCAAAAGATAAAGAAACTGCCGATTTTTACGAAGCAAACAGAATCCTTGCCCGCGGTATGATTGCACATCTTGAAAAATATGCGGCGTATGCAAAGGAGCTTGCAGAAACGGAGACTGATCCGACACAGAAGCGTTACTATGAGGAAATTTCCGAAAACTGCGCATACGTTGCGCACAATAAGCCGGTGACGCTTTATCAGGCGGTGCAGCTTGCATGGATACTTTCGCTCTGGGACTGGGTTGACTGTATCGGACGGGTTGACTGCTTCTTCTTGCCGTTTTATGAATACTCAAAGGAACATGGCGATGTGATTTCGGTTGAGGAATCTATCACTTCATTCATGTTCAAAATATGGGAGTGCGGCTCTCATAATTCAACTCTTGGCGGATGTCATCCCGAAACGGGAAAGGATTCGACCAACGAGCTTTCGTATCTATTCTTACAGGTGCTCCGCAATATACATGATTCTCATCCGCGTATGGTTGTTCGCATAACGGATGATACACCGACGGAGCTTACCGATCTTATGGTCAAAATCTGGTCTGAGGGAATGTGTGACCCCACGGTTGTCAGCGATAAAACTGTCATTCCCGGCTTGCTCAAACTCGGTGTTACGCTTGAGGACGCAAGAAACTATGCAACTCTCGGCTGCCAGGAAATTGAGATTCCCGGTAAATGTAACACAGGCTGTGAGGACGGCTCATTTAACCTTGCGAAAATATTTGAGATCGCGATGCTTGGCGGTAAGTCTCCTGCCAATCCCGAATATCAGCTCGGACCGGTTACGAAGCCTTTCACTGAATGTGAAACATTTGAGGAGTTTTTCGACGGTTACGTTACACAGCTGAAATATTTCACGGAGATTCATCTGTATCTCTGCCGAAAGGGTCAGGAGTGCAGAGCCGCTAATCACGCAAAGCTGCTTAAGGGTCTATTTACCGACGGCTGTCTTGAAAAGGGTATCCCACACGATGCAGGCGGTCCTATTTACGGCTACGGCGTTATTGAAACGGCAGGTCTTGCCGCAACCGCAGACTCCATGATGGCGATAAAGAAATTTATATTCGACGAAAAAAGGATTACAAAGGAACAGCTCGCTTTGATGCTTAAAGCAAACTTTGAGGGCTTTGAGCGTGAACGTCAGATGCTTCTCAACGCTTCGCCGAAGTTTGGTAACGACAATGACGAGGTTGATGAGCTTGCGGTGCGTATCCTTGATATTTATTGGAGCGAGATCGCCAAATATGAAACGGGACGCGGCGGCGTATATACCGGTGCCTGCTCGCTTTTACTTGGCGGCATTACATACGGACATACGATGGGAGCACTGCCGGACGGATGCTTTGCAAAGGAGCCGCTTGGAAACACGATGGGACCGCGCCCGGGCTTTGATAAGAACGGTCTTACCGCAATGTTAAATTCCGTTTCAAAGCTTCCGATGGAGAAGGGCGTTGGCGGAACAACACTCAATGTCATTTTAACAACAAAGATGCTTTCGACTCCCGAGCTTCGACGCAGTGTATCAAATACGCTGTGTTCCTTCCTTGCAAACGGCGGCTGTATGGCGCAGATAACCACGGCAAACAAGGAGGATCTTATCGACGCAAAGTGTCATCCCGAGCGTCACGGCGATCTTACCGTACGTGTCGGCGGCTACAGTATACAGTTTGTACAGATGGACGGCGTTTCCCAGGATGAGATAATCAGCCGTTACGTGTGATTATATTACCATATAAAAATATAAATATA
>JAZNFB010000014.1:0-5570 GCA_045588895.1 Candidatus Flemingiibacterium sp. | reverse complement strand
TATCACAAACAGTTTTCCTTCAAAACAGTATTAAAGCGCAAAAATTGGCGATACTTGGTTTCATAACCGGGCATCGCCTTTTCTCTCTTTCACCGATGAGTCACCAAAAGCAACCGAACAGACAAAAGATAACATTTCTCTGATTTTTTCTGCTATAATAAAAAGTGCAAGAATCAAAACGGAGGATAATGCAAATGCAAGCGATAAAAGCAACCAATCTTGTCAAGCACTATAAAAGCCTGACTGCCGTAAATAAACTTTCCCTCGAGATCGAACAAGGTGAACTTTTTTCTCTGCTCGGCATTAACGGAGCCGGAAAAACAACAACCCTTAAAATGCTTTCCTGCTTAACAAAGCCTTCAGACGGCGATGCCACTGTCGGAGGCTTCAGCATCACCAAAGAAGCGGAACAGGTAAAGCGGCTGATCGGTGTATCACCGCAGGAAACAGCTGTTGCACCAAAGCTTTCCGTTAAAGAAAACCTCGAGCTTATCTGTGGTATTCACGGCTTTACAAAAGAAAAAACGAAAACAAAAATCGGTGAGCTTTCCGAAATGTTCTCACTTGGTGACGTTCTGAAAAGAAAAGCCGGAAAATTATCGGGCGGACTTCAGCGACGTGTCAGCATTGCAATGGCACTTATCGGTGAGCCGAAAATCCTGTTTTTAGATGAACCGACTCTCGGGCTTGACGTTATTGCAAGGCACGGTCTTTGGGAAACAATCCGCTCTCTTAAGGGGAGTGTGACCGTTATACTGACAACTCATTATATGGAAGAAGCGGCGGCACTTTCAGACCGTATAGGCATCATGAAGGCCGGAAAACTTCTTGCTCTCGGAACGGTCGGGGAGTTACAGCAAAAAGCCGGAGCTGACGACTTTGAATCAGCCTTTGTATCAATCGTAAAGGAGGGAGCGTTATGAGAATGATAACATTTGCGAAAAGGTGTGCAAAGGAAATTTTGCGTGATCCGTTAAATCTTTGTTTCGGATTGGGTTTCCCCCTGGTTCTGCTCCTGCTTTTGAGTGCCATCCAGGCGAATGTTCCCGTAAATCTTTTTGAAATTGACACGCTCACTCCGGGCATCACCGTGTTCGGTCTATCATTTATGACGCTGTTTTCCGCGACTCTTATCGCCAAAGACCGTGAAAGCGCACTCCTGCAAAGACTTTACACAACACCGCTGACAGCCTTTGACTTCATCATAGGATATATACTCCCCATCCTCCCAATCGCGCTCGCACAGACGCTTATCTGTTATCTCTTTGCAATACCGCTCGGATTAAACGTCAGCGTGAATATTATTTATGCCATCATCGGAATTATACCCATGGCAATCTTCAATATTGCACTCGGACTTTTATGCGGCAGCATCCTTGGTGTCAAACAGGTTGGCGGTGTTTGCGGAGCTTTACTCACTAATCTTTCGGCATGGTTTTCGGGAATTTGGTTTGATCTCGAGCTTGTCGGCACCTCATTTGGAAAAATAGCCAATGCACTGCCCTTTGTACACGCGGCAAAAATGGAAAAAGCGTTATTTAACGGCGACTTTGAGCTTGCGGGAGAACATATTCTGCCAATCTTACTATACAGTCTTTTTATAGGTGCGGCGGCAATATTCTGTTTCCTGCGGCAAATGAAAAAACAGTAAGGATACAAGTCAATGAAATATAAACTCATTATTGATAAAAACGCCGAGGAGGAAATAATCATGGTCGTTCATGCGCCATCCTCCCTGACGGAGCAAATTGAAAATCTTGTCTGTTCTTTTTCGGGTGCAGACTTCATCATGGGTTACAGCGACGATGAGACACGAAGGCTGACCTTCAGCGAAATCGAATGTATCACAGTTATCAAGAGAAAGGTGATCGCCATCGATACGGACGGTAAACGCTACACTCTCCGCGACAGACTTCGTGATTTGGAAGCGGTTCTTCCCTCTTATTTCATACGCATCAACAAATCTGCCATTGCAAATGAACACCGTATTCTGCGTTTTGACGCGACATTCAGCGGCGGCGTAGATGCAATATTCAAATGCGGTTACCGTGAATATGTTTCAAGACGCTGCTTTGCGCAAATTAAAAGGAGGTATGAAGGAACATGAAAAAGATCGTTATGGAATTTTTACGCCGCGGTTTATTTGCCTGCGGCATCGGACCGATAGTATTAGCGATATTATATTTCATAATGCAGCATCAATGCGGCATCCGGGCGCTCACGGTCAACGAGGTCTGCATTGGTATTATTTCTTTATCCGCCCTTGCCTTTATAGCCGGCGGAATGAACGTCATATATCAAATTGAACGCTTACCGCTCATGGTGGCAATTCTTATACACGGCTGTGTTTTATATATCGGTTATCTCGTGACATATCTTCTCAACGATTGGCTGGAGCTCGGTACTATTCCGATTTTGGTTTTTTCCGTCATTTTTGTTGCCGGTTATTTAGCTGTCTGGGCAATCATTTATTCGATAATCAAAACGAATACGGGCAAGGTCAATGAAATGTTAAAACACCAGCAAAACAGCGCCGAGGAGCGATAATATAGGCTTATAGACGAAAAAAGAGGCAGCTTTATCAAATTGTGCTGTCTCTTTAAATATGAACGGGATACCGAAAATACGATATCCCGATTTTTTATGTTCAGTGATTGTTATTCTTATGAAGGATTCCGAGAAGCTCATCAAAATCGTCGTCTGAAATGAGTTCTTCATCAGAGTCGTTCTTGACAGCCGCTTCATCCTGCGCCGCCTTTTCAGCCTTGGGAGCAACGGAAGCCGCCTTTTCAGCCGGAGTTGCAACAGGAGTCTGCATACTCTTGGGAGCAGTGTCAAAGCCAGTTGCAATAACGGTTACGCGCATCTCATCCTCAAGGTTGGGATCGAATGCAACACCGAAGATAACATTTGCATCAGGATGTGCTTCGCTCTGAACCATACCGCAGGCAATATCAACCTCTTCAAGTCCGATATCGGGAGAAGCGGTGATGCTTACGATAATACCGCGTGCACCTGCAATAGAGGTTTCAAGCAGCGGGCTTGAGATAGCAGCCTTTGCCGCAAGCTCTGCCTTTTCCTTGCCGCTTGCATTTCCAACGCCCATGTGAGCATAGCCTGCATTAAGCATAACAGTGGAAACGTCTGCGAAGTCGAGGTTAATGAAACCGTCAACGGTAATAAGCTCGGCAACGCTCTGTACGCCGTGACGAAGAACATCGTCTGCAACCTCAAATGCGTTGATAAGCGTAATTCTTGTGTCGGAAACCTGCTTGAGTCTCTCGTTGGGAACGATGATAAGGGAGTCTACAACCTCGATAAGGTTCTTGATACCTGCCTCAGCCTGATTCATACGAACCTTACCCTCAAATGCGAAAGGCTTGGTTACAACGCCGACTGTGAGAATACCCATATCACGTGCAGTCTTTGCAACGATAGGAGCAGCACCTGTACCTGTTCCGCCGCCCATACCTGCGGTTACAAAGACCATATGTGTTCCCTCGAGAACCTTCTTGATTTCCTCAATCGATTCCTCGGCGGCTCTTGCACCGATCTCGGGATTAGCACCGGCACCGCGACCCTTGGTAACCTTTTCGCCGATATCTATTTTGGTAACAGCACTCGATTTTGCGAGAGCCTGTCTGTCTGTATTAATAGCAACAAATTCAACGCCGCGTACATTAGCAGCGATCATACGGTTGACAGCGTTATTACCGCCGCCGCCGACTCCTATTACTTTTATATTCACATTGCCGAAATTACTGTCAAGTTCAAATGCCATTTCTGTAATCCTCCTAAGAATTTTTATGTCCGATAATCGAAATCCTTCGATAAAAATATCTATATAATAATATAATAATATTAAATCGCGTCTTTTGCAAGGGATTTTTAAAAAGTTCAATATTTTTTTACGATTAATGCATATTTAAAGCTGTTTTAATCGTCGAATGCAATCACAAGCTCCGGATTTTTTATAACCGGACACTGTGTCGGGTCGGTTGCATCTATAGTTGCCGGCATCTTGTCCGCAAAAACCGCATTGTCGAGCATACTTGCAACCGCAGTCAGTTTTGTTCCAAGCTCATCGCCGTTTCCGAAATCAATAAGATAAATTCCGTCCGATATCAGAGCAAGATTAAATCTGTCTCGCAGGTCAAACGCCGTCGCTCTCGAATACATATGGCTTGATTCCAGTGCATCAAGATAAGCCTTCACATACTTCTCTGAAACCTCTGCCGCAAATTCAACTTCGCTGCCAACGACAGCCGAATTTATCTCCGGCAGTAAAATTTCAATAAGCCCCGAGCCGTCAAGCTCTGCTCTGTCGTAAACACGGTCAAGAACACGCAAAGCATCCGAGAGAACAAAATATTCCCCATACAGCTCGCACATATAGCTCGGCGAATCCTCCGTGACACTGATAACCAGCGTATGCGGAAGCTTACGAACAACCCGTGCATCCTTGATATAAGCGAGCTTTTCTGTGAGAATTTCAAGATCCTCGTCCGAAACCTCGTAAAGGCTCAACCCTGTCTCGATCTCGCAAAGCTCAAGTATTTCTTCTTTTGTGTAGCGCGAGGAACCGACAACCTCGATTTCCTCAATACGAAAGAATACCGCAAGACATATAATAACAAAAATCGCCACGATCACGGCAAAGATCATAAAAAACGCGAATCGCTTCAGATTTTTCCTCTTACGCTTCTTTCTTGCAAACTTCTGCAGATTTTCCGTGCTTTTTATCTGCGAAAGCTCCTGTTCATCGCCGGTAAAGAATCTGCTCTCCCGGCGGTCGTTGTTTCGGCTCATAATGGTGCCACCCGCGAAAGCTGTATCCTTTCCCTTAAAATACCGACTGATATGACCTCACACGTCCCCATGCAAGGCAAAAATACCGCCTTTGTAATATTATAGCATAACTACTTTCAAAAAGTCAAGTAATTTGCGCCGATTTGTATCATTATTTGATTATTTTTTAATGCCGCGTTCCTTTTTCGACTTTGAAGCGCGAACAAGCTCGCAGAGATCGAAGTATATACTGCGGTTCGCCTCCGGAAGTGCAAATGCTCCGATATTCTTCGACATCGTGTCCCTGCGCCCGCCGTCCTGAAGCAATTGTGCAAGTGCCCCTCCGATAACTCCGCCCGTCAGCTCCTTTTCCTCAAAAAGCAGAGCCGCACCGGCATCAGCAAGCACCTTGGCATTCTTATATTGGTGATTATCCGCAACATGAGGTGACGGAATCAGCACACAGCATTTTCCGAGTGCCGCAAGCTCCGAAAGCGTCATTGCACCGGCTCGGCTGACAACGATATCCGCCGCCGCCATAAGCTCGGGCATATTGTAGATATACTCGCAGATACGGATGTTTTCACATTTCGTGAGCCCGTATTCCTTTGCCATTTCTGCCGCCGCCTCGCGCTCTATTGCGCCCGTTGCGTGTATATGAAGAAGCTCGGGGCGATGCTTCGTATAATCGCGCATAAACGCGAGCATCTCCTCGTTGACCTTTTCGGCACCCATGCTTCCGCCGTAAGACAAAAGCAGATACTTGTACTTATCACCTATAC
>JAZNFB010000013.1:0-5017 GCA_045588895.1 Candidatus Flemingiibacterium sp. | reverse complement strand
TGCTTTTTTTCGGTTTTTCCTTCGCCGCCGCTCTGCTGTGGCTTACCGAAGCCGAAGTTATCAAAAAGCTGAGAGATATTGATAGACGGTGCACGACCTGCGCCCTCGTCCTCATTTGCGTCCTGCTCTGCGGCAACAAGCTCGGTCATTTTTTCTGTCATATCCTCAAGCTCGTGATCAAGCTCGTCGATCGAATCGGGAGAAACTCCCATCTTTTCAAGAATATCGTTGACAGGCTTTATGCCAAGCTCCTTTGCGCATTTAAGGCAAATACCCTCTGTTACGGTTTCGCCGTTTTCGATTTTAGTGACGTATACCACAGCCACTCGCTTGTGGCATCTTACACACATTTCCATTGAGTTAGGTTCCTTTCTTGATTGTGCCGCTGTTTAGTTGAATTTCAGTAAAATTAATCCGTTATTGTCAAAGAATTTCAGTATTATCGATCTTTCGATTGTTTCCGTATTAAAGACGGTGCTGTTTATGGAGTCAAACGCTTCAATGAGTCCCACGGCGGCATTTGCGATTACCAAGGATATAACAAGCGCACTTGCAATTCCGAAAAGGAGACCCAAAAGCTTATTGAGCTTTCTTAAAACGGGCAGGCGGCAGATACGGTCAAGAACAAATGTTATCAGCTTGATAAGCACCATAGCCGCAATGAATACAATGATCGCCGCAAGGATGTGGCTGATTGCATTTGAGGTTGGATAAGCGATCTGCTCGGCGATCACGTCTATTGCGTCGCCCTCGTTTGTACTTGGTGAGACGTTACTGCTGTAAAAGCCCGCAATATCGTCAAACTCAACATCGAAGCGACCGAGTATATCCTTAAGTGCCTGCGGAGGCTCGGAGAATATATCAGGTACGCTGAAGCTGTTCTCTCCGTCGAAAATCAGATCGGAGAGCGATTCCTCAATTATATCCGAAACGCCGCTTTTGATAAAGGTGCTGTTAAGCCATGCCGAGACGGGATTTGTGAATAAGAAAACGGCGATAACCGCTAAAATAAGCGAAGCAAAATGCATCACCGAGCGCACAAATCCGCGTGACAGACCAAGATATATCGCTGCAGCGGCTGCGAGAACTATTATAAGATCAATTATCAGGTTCATTGTGTTTCTCCCTCATTTTGTTCTGCCGTTGTGTCTTTTGCTGTATCATCGTCGGTTGCTGTTTGCGTATCTGCTGTTGTATTGGTGGGATTCATTGTATCAGACGTGCCGGTGTCATTGCCGCTTATACGGTCAAAATAATGTTCTTCAAGCGAATTGAGATCATATGTCAGCGCATAGTTCTTCAGCGCAACGAGAACCGAATCGGCTGTCGGAACAAGAATATCTATAGCCTCAGAGGTGACCTCCATTGTGCCGATCTTCTTGTTGATGAGATTAACGCGCGTGAGGGTTGTTCCCGTGAGGATGAATATGTATTCTCCGCTGTCGTCCGAATCGACTGCGATCAGCTTTCCTTCAAGTGCCTTGTCGTATACAAGCCGACCGTTTACATCATAGATGAACGCATGATAGTTGTTACCTATAACCGCGCTTGAATATATGACGGTCAGATATTTTTCCGAAAAATGCGACATTGCAAGTTGTGCAGAATGTTTATATGCAGTTATTTCTTTGAGATCGTTATCGAGGAATGATATTCCCTCGTCTGTAACAACGCAAAGACCGCGCTCTGTGAAATAGAGAGAATAACCGAGACCGTCAAGTGTGCATGAGGCATCGGGCGTATCAGATCCCGGAGCAATAAGCTCGATTTTTGTATGGAATCTTCCGTTTTCGGCTCCGGCGGTCATAACTGCGATCTGCGAAGCATCCGGGAGCAGCTCAATACCCATAAGATGGTCATTTTTTAAGATGCGTGTTATCGGGGTGAAATCGCTGTTATAAAGGGTTATTGCAGTTCGGTATTCCCTTGATGAGGATGCAATTGCGAAAGAACCGTCGTTTGCGATTGTACCGTCGGTTATGGGGTATTCGCTTGTTCCCTCATAGAGCTTTGTGAAGGTGTTGAGCACCGTGAAGGCGTTAGCGTCGAGGTCATAACAAAGGGCGAAGCGGCTGCTTATCTTAAGAACCGGCGAGACATACTTGATATCCTCCGCCATGATCTGGTTTCCGCGTGCATCGTAAAGGGCGTAACCCTCGGGAGAGAGAGTACAAAGGTCGCCGATGAAAAGCTCAAGTCTGTTCGGTTCACCCGATGGATAGTTGATCTTTGTGGCGGTGATGGACGTTTCAGTGTTTGTAAAGCTGATGAATTTAAGAAGATAGCGCAGATTCTCAAGCGTGATGTCGTCTCTCATGAATGCGAAAGAAAAGAGCAGAAAAACGACAAGAAGAAGCGCGGTTATATGTTTTGCCGCACGGTATTTTCCCGAAACCGCTTTATAATACGGCTCAACTGCCGGTGCGGATGGGTTTGGTGCGGTGACTTTATCAGATGGCTTTGGGGCGGTGTGCCTGACCGGTGCGTTTGGCATACTGACACTCCTTTTGTAAGCATTAATAAAATAACTATAATATTATAACAAAAAAAATTAAGATATAGGCGTACATAGTGTGACTTGTTTGTGAACGGTATGTTAATATTGATTTTGGAGGCAAATATTTCAAAAACGTGATGACAAAGCTTTCGTTTTATGGTATAATATTTCTGTATTTAACGACAGAAACAATCATTCCGAAAGGGGATAAAAGCATATGAAAACCTTTCTCGCCGTTGACGGCAACAGTATTTTAAACCGTGCATTTTACGGAATCCGTCCGCTGACGACACGTGAGGGACTTCACACCAATGCGGTATACGGATTTGTCAATATTCTGAAGCGTAATCTTGAAGCGGTTAATCCCGACGGATTTGCGGTTGCGTTTGATTTACGTGCACCGACCTTCCGGCATAAGAAATTCGAGGCTTATAAGGCAACGAGAAAGGGTATGCCCGAGGAGCTTGCCATGCAGCTTCCTTATGCGAAAAAATGTGCCGAGGCAATGGGTGCAAGGGTTATCACGCTCGAGGGATATGAGGCAGACGATATACTCGGAACGGTTGCAAAAATGGCATCAGATTCGGGTGATAAGGCATATATACTGACGGGCGACCGCGACTCACTCCAGCTTATTAACGAAAACGTCACCGTTCTGCTTGCGACAAACAGTGATACAGTGCCTTTCGACACCGCAAAATTCACTGAAACCTACGCCATCACGCCCGATAGATTTGTTGACGTTAAGGCGCTTATGGGAGACAGCTCCGATAACATTCCCGGCGTTCCCGGAATCGGCGAGAAAACAGCTTTTAAATTGATTGGTGAGTTTACCGATCTTGACGGAGTTTACGCAAATCTCGACAGCACGAGCATCAAGGCGGGACAGCGTCAAAAACTTGCGGATGGTAAAGAGAGTGCATATACGTCAAAATGGCTTGCAACCATAGTTAAAGATGCACCGATAGGTATGACACTTGACGAGATTGACGGAGGCTGTCAACGTGCCGAAAAATCACGTTCCGAGCTTCTTGAAATCTTTACAAAGCTTGAATTTTCCGCGCTCATCAAGCGTTTCGGACTCGAGGATGCTGCGCCGTGTGACTGTTCCGGAAAGGAAGGCGGTGACCGGTGTAAGATTACGTGTGATTCTATCTTTGAAGCCGCAGAGTCGGCGCTGAAACATGGTACAAATCTTGCTGTATTTGTAGGCGAGGAGGTTTCCTTTGCATCCGATGAATCGCACGTGTATACTTCAAAAAATGAGGGACTCTGTGAGCTTCTGATTTCACTTCACAAGCGTGGCGTTAAGCTTTGGGTTTACGATTCAAAATCGCTCTATGCAAGGTATTCATTTGCGAATGAGTTTATCTTCGATTGCGACGTAATGCTTGCGGCTTATGTTGTTGATCCGACAGATAATCATATGGAGCCGGAACGTCTCAAGCTGCGTTTCCTTGGCGACTCCTCAGAGGGCTTTGATGCCGCAGATTTGTTCACCCTCTCAACTGAGCTTCTGCGCATAATCAATGAGCGCGGACAGGCATCGCTTCTTTACGAGATCGAAATGCCGCTTGCAGCTGTACTTGCACGAATGGAGAATGCCGGCTTCAAGATAGATCTTAATGGACTGAATGAATTTTCCGAGACACTCGGTTCTGCGGCAGAACAGCTTGCAGAGCGAATATATTTCCTTGCAGGCTGTGAATTTAACATAAAATCTCCCATCCAGCTTTCTGAGGTGCTTTTTGAACGTCTCGGACTTCCGCACGGCAAGAAAAACAAGAACGGAAGCTATTCAACAAGTGCCGATATACTTGAAAAATTAGCTCCGTATCACGAGATCGTTGCCGCTATTCTTGATTACCGTCAGCTTGAAAAGCTCCGTTCAACCTACGGCGAAGGACTTGCCAAAGCGGCTGATGAAAACGGACGTATTCACACAAGCTTCAATCAGACCGTAACCGCAACGGGACGGCTTTCCTCAACCGAGCCGAATCTTCAGAATATCCCCGTGCGTACCGAGCTTGGACGTGAGCTCCGCCGCTTCTTTATTCCCGATGCCAAGGGACGTGTTCTCATCGACGCAGACTACTCACAGATAGAGCTTCGTTTGCTTGCGCATATTTCGGGTGACGAAACCATGATAGATGCGTTCAAGAGCGGAATTGATATTCATACTGTGACGGCTTCGCAGGCATTTGGTGTTCCGATAGGTGCGGTTACGGGCGAGATGCGTAAGCGTGCAAAGGCGGTTAATTTCGGTATCGTTTACGGTATTTCCGATTTTTCGCTTGCGCAGGATATAGGAGTCACCAAAAAGCAGGCGGCGGAGTACATCGAATCCTACCTTGCAAATTATCCCCGTGTTGCGGCGTATCTTACGGATATTGTCAAGCGTGCCGAAACGGACGGATATGTGACGACTATGTTTGAGCGCAGACGCTACATTCCCGAATTAACATCGGGCAAGAAAATGTTAAAGCAGTTCGGTGAGCGTGTTGCAATGAACAGCCCGAT
>JAZNFB010000012.1:0-2141 GCA_045588895.1 Candidatus Flemingiibacterium sp. | reverse complement strand
AATTATGGCAGGGTCGTGACTTCCTTCAATAAGAACAGTCTCATTTGTCTTTTCTTTTATATTAACCGTTTCCTGTTTTATATAAATTGAGGGAGTAGGCTTAACTGCACAACGGAAGATTAAGGGCATTCCGTTTGTAATGCCTCCGTTTATACCTCCGTTATTATTGGTTTTGGTTTTTACAGTCTTTCCGTCAGTGTAAAAGCTGTCATTAGCCTCACTGCCCCGCATTTTGCCGAAGCTGAATCCGGCACCGAATTCAACACCCTTGACAGCAGGAACTGAGAACAGAGCATAAGAAAGCACCCCTTCAACTGTATCAAACCAGGGCTCACCTATCCCTGACGGCATACCCGTTACAGCTGTGGAAAGAATACCGCCTATGCTATCCCCATCTTTTCTGCAATTTTCAATGAGAGAAATTATCTCTTCTCTTTTGTTTTCGCAGAGAACAGGCACATCAAGCCTTTCAAGAAGAGAAAAATCCTCTTCATAGTTTTCAAAATCTCTGTCCTCTATACCGCCGCAGCAGGTAATATGAGTTGCTATTCTTATACCCTTGACCTCAAGTGCCTTCAGGGCTATGGCGCCTGCGGCAACCAAAGGAGCCGTGAGTCTGCCCGAAAAGTGCCCGCCGCCTCTGTAATCCTGATAGCCGCCGTATTTACATTCGGCAGTGTAATCTGCATGTGAGGGTCTGGCAATATCTTTGGACTGAAAATAATCCTTGCTTCTGGTATCGGTGTTTTCTATCATGATACAGATAGGTGTACCTGTGGTTCTGCCCTCAAAAACACCGCTTAATATTCTTATTTCATCTTTTTCTCTTCTGGCTGTGGAAAGAGCATTCAAACCCTTTCTTTTTTCCATCTGAGAAGCGATAAATTCACTGTCAATTTCTATTCCCGGTGAAATGCCGTCAATCACACAGCCTATTGCCTGACCGTGACTTTCACCGAAAAGGGTTACGGAAAGGGAATTACCGAAAGTATTTTTCATTTTTCATCCCTCTTTTCTCTTTTATTTTACCATGGGGATAATAATAAAATTGTCGTTTTTTATTCCTCCGTCTCAAGCGGCTGGAAATTATAGTCAAGGAACGCTTTTTCTTCGAGATATTGGTCTATCAGGGTCTGGATACCGTTCATATCCGCATCTGACTCAAATATTTCGGGATAATTTGTGGTAGTGCTGAATTTATAGTGCTCGGATATATAATTGCTGAAGCTGAATTTACTGCTGAGCGAGGTGTCGGAGCAAAATGAATAGGGCTGACCGACGGCGGATTCACCGGTTATCGCACAGTAGGTCATAAGGGAGGTTATGTAGCCTGTGAGCTGATTCGGGTGATAGCCGTCCTTATTTGAGTTATATACTATAAAGCTGTTTTTTGAGTAGGTCTCGGCGGCACCGGGAACTTCAGTCTCGCCGTTTATAATATCAGCAACAAGCTTGCCCCAGTCAACTACGGTGACGCCCCATTCTGCGATAGTCTTGAGGTTGTTGAGCACGTTTACCGGGAAGGAAGGCTCGACCGAGATATTGTGAGAGCCGGAGCAGCACAGATAAACGAACTTAACGTCGGGATTTGCTTCTCTGAAAAACGCCATCAGCGTTTCCATACTGCCGAGAAAGGCTTCCTCGGTGGTGCTTGACTTACGCCCGGTCGAGAGGATAACGTAATCGTAGTACGGGTCGGTAAGGTCATTTAGATGATCAGAGCCGTACTCTTTGCAGTTTTTATTGTTGCAGGGGTGCTGGCAGAAGTTTGTCAGATTGTGAGAGCCGAACGTCCAGTTGGTGACAGACACCCCTGCGCCGTTTTCACGACAAAGTTGATAAAAATATCCTTCGTCGTTTTCACGTTCCTCCTGAAAATAATCAGACCATCCTCGATCGAATACAGTCTGACCGTGATAAACGAAGGAATTTCCGATGAAGATAACCTTTTTTCCGTCAAGAACCGATGTCGGTTCGTCGGGAATCTCGGGCGCGGCGGTCGTATCGGGTGTGGCGGTGGTGTCGGGCGGCGGATTTTGCTCACTTGCGCCGCACGCGCAAAACTGCAAAACGGTGACAAGAGAGAGTAAAAGAACAAAGATGCGGAGTGAAAGTCTTTTCATAACAAATCCTCATTTATA
>JAZNFB010000011.1:0-4666 GCA_045588895.1 Candidatus Flemingiibacterium sp. | reverse complement strand
TTCTTACCGATGAAAACGGTGTGCCTGTGAGAAAGGCTATTGTTTGGCTTGACAACAGAGCAACCAAAGAAGCCGAAATGATTGAAAATCACTTTGGGAAAAAGAAGGTTTACGAAATCACGGGGCAGCCCGAAATTACGGCAACATGGCCTGCCTGCAAGCTTCTCTGGGTTAAAAGAAACGAGCCCGAGGTCTGGGCGAAAACAAAAAGGATATTCTTGCTTGAGGATTATATTCTCTATAAGCTGACCGGGCGGTTCATCAGTGAAAAAACGCTCCAGTCGTCAACGATTTATTTTGACATACATAGCGGCGGCTGGTGGAGCGAAATGCTCGATTACATTGGCGTTTGCGAGAATATGCTTCCCACGCTTTCAGACAGCGGAGTATACGTTGGAGACTATAATGGCATAAAGGTTTGCACGGGAGCTATGGATCAGGTTTCGGGCGCTATTGGTGCAGGAGTTGTCAAAAATGACATCGTCAGCGTTATGACGGGAACTACCATGGTGATTTTTACACCGAGTGGCATCGTTCCTGAATATAATCCCGAGAGCATTGTTCCGTGTCACTATAACTACGACGGAAAATACTGTCTGCTTTCGTGGTCACCGACGGCAGGTATGGCGCTTAAATGGCTTAAAAATGCTCTTTGCGAGGGCTTTTCATTCAGTGAGCTTGACGAAATTGCAGGCAAAATACCGCCGGGAAGTGACGGTGTTACATTCTTGCCTTATCTTTGCGGCTCAACCATGCCGAAATATAATCCTGACGCACGCGCAAGCTTCACCGGACTGACAACTGAACACGGACGTGCACATTTTGTGAGAAGCGTTATGGAGTCGATTGCCTGTACTTTAAAATCAAATCTCGATTATCTTAACCTTGATGTCAGCGAAATACGTGCCATGGGCGGCGGTGCGACAAGCCCTCTTTGGTGTCAGATGAAATCGGATATGACCGGCAAACGGCTTGTAACGCTCAAAAACACGGAAACAGCCTGTCTTGGAGGTGCAATACTCGCCGGAGTTGGAACGGGGGTGTTTGCTTCGGTTGAGGATGCGTGCAGGGGAATAAAGCTTGATAAAGTATACACTCCGTCGGGAACGGATTACAACGAATGTTACGAGCGATTTATTAAATACGACAAAATACTTAATATATAAAACTTAAGGAGAAAATTATTATGTCAAAGGCGGCTTTTATCGGATTCGGAGAGGTTAACACACCAATTGATATTATTGTTAGAAAATGTGAAAAGGCGGCGTCCGAGCTTGAAGCAGAGGGAATGGAGCTTATAAAGGTCTATCCCGTCACCGACGATTATGAGGAAAAGGACATAAAGAAGGCGGTTGCTTCACTTGATGGCAAGGATTTTGACTGCCTTGTTGTCTGCATTGCCGGCTGGATACCGACTCATGCGGTCGTAAAGGTGACCGAGCATTTCCGCCACAAGCCGATGGTTCTCTGGGGACTTTGCGGCTGGATCGAATCGGACGGCAGAATCGTTACAACCGCCGATCAAGCAGGCACTACCGCTATACGCAAGACCTTCTGTGATCTTGGCTATACCTTTAAGTACATATATGACATAATCGGCAAGCCCTCCGGTGCGGCACGTGTCGCGAAATACAGCAAAGCGGCTGAAGCTGCGGCAAAGCTCCGTCACGCGAGAGTTGGTATGGCAGGTTACCGCGACATGAACCTTTACGGCACTCAGGCGGACGGACCTTCGCTTAAGCGTGTTGTCGGAACGGAGATCGAAACCTTTGAAATGCTGGAGCTTGAACAGAGATTCCAAAAGGTCACTGCCGAGGAAAAGCAGGCGGTTATCGATAACTGCATCTCCAAGTGGAAATTCCTCAAGCCTGCAAAAAGAGAGGGACTTGAAAAGGCGGCAGGATATTATCTTGCGGCAAAGGCTATCTCCGATGAGCGCGGATATGAGGCGACTTCTCTTAAAGATGTTGACGGTATGAAGAAGCTTATCGGCTTCCCTCCGGCTCCGATATTCATGCTTCTTTCTGATGAGGCGAGACTTGTTACAATTCCCGAAAACGACTCCCTCGGAAATGTAACCCAGCTCATGGTCAAATATCTGACCGGTCAGGCAGCGCCGTACCTTGAATTTTATGAGTTCTTTGAAAACAGTGTTCTTGCAGGAGTTCCCGACTATGTTCCCGCGGCTGTGGTTGACGGGGATGTTACGGTTATGCCGGCGGCGTTTGGTGAGCTTTCCGAGGGCATACTCAACGTGAGCAAGGTCAAGGGCGGTGAGCTTACAATGTGCCGTCTTACCTGCATCGACGGGGAATATTATATGCATATGGTGAACGGCTTTGGCAAGACTCCGCCGAAGTGGGAGGAAGCAGGCTGGACTCAACCGGCACCTCAGCTTCCCGGACTTGAGATTGAGCTTGACGACGTTCCGGACTTTGCCGACAAGGTTATGTGTCAGCATTACATAATCGCATACGGCGACAACCGTGAGCTTATTGAAGATCTTTGCGCTATACTCGGAATTGAAGTTATCTGAGAAATTTAAAATGAAAAAAGTATACAGGGATAAACGGGTGAGCTTACTTATCCTTTCGATTCTTGTTTCTCTTTATTCGTTTATCTGCATGACAAAATACTGCTTCTCGTCCTCGATGGTTTATATAGTGGACGAAGGGTATATGACCAAGTTTGAAACGGGCACGATAATTTCTGCTTTTTGGATGGTATATGCCTCAATGCAGATCGTTGGCGGAATCATCGCGGATAAATTTTCTCCGCAAAGATTTATAACGTTTGGAATGGTTGGCGCCGGAATTGCCAATCTTGCGGTATTCTTCTTTTACGAAAGCTATGTTGCCACAATCATAATCTGGTCGCTGAATGCGGCTGTTCAGTGTGCGGTATGGCCGTCATGCTTTAAGTTGGTATCCACCATGATAGCGCCCGAACACCGTTCAAACGGAATGATGATAATCACACTCTCAACTCCGGTCGGAACGCTTTTGAGCTATGCTGTTGCGGCGATTATTGACCGGTGGCAAACGGGATTTCTTGTTTCCTCCGTGGGACTTTTTGTGTTTGCCGCCGTGTGGGAGCTGGTGAGTGGATATGCTTCACGCTTTGCAAAGGAGGAGGCTCTGCCGCAGAATTCTTCTGTAAGCAAATCGGCAAGCTCCACTGCCATTGGTGAAAAAGTTACCTTTGCCAAGCTTATTTTCTCGTCGGGACTTATATTTGTGCTCATTGTTGCGTTTATTCGTATGTTTATCAATCAGATCCAAACTCTTATGCCAACGATGATCAATGAATCATATGAGAGTGTTGCCCCGAATGTTGCAACGCTTTTAAGCCTTATAGTGCTCAGCTGCAGTGCGCTTGGACCGATGATCGCAAGTCCTCTTTCCAAGGTCATCAGAAATGAAATGGTTGCCTGTGTGCTTCTCTTAGGCGTAATGATACCGCTCGGAGGAGTAGCGCTCTTTCTCGGAAAAATAAGCTATTGGCCGATAATTGCGGCTGTTTCGGTTATGACACTGCTATCAAATGCGGCAAGCTTTTTCATTTCGACTCTCATTGCTTTCAGATTTAATAAATGGGGAAAAGGCGCAACGGCCGCAGGACTTATCAATGCTTTTTCGGCTTACGGCGTTGTCGGATCTAATTTCATATTCACGCTCATTGCCGAAAAGCTCGGTTGGTTTACGGTTACTGTGACGATCGTTGCGCTGATTGCCGCGGCGTTCATCCTTTGCGCTGTAAATATCCCGATCTGGACACGCTTTGAGAAAAAGCTATAATACTCAAAAGGAGAGATTACAATGAATAAGATCAAAATCGGCTGGTCTGAGGTCAGCCTTGTTCCCGAGGGAAGAAAAATAAATCTCGCAGGACAGTTTTATGAGAGAATAACCGATCAGGTTGAATCCGATATTTCGGTTACAGCTTTTGCCGTTGAGTGTGGAGATGACAGTATTATATTCTGTGCGTGTGATCTCGGCTGTACAAGCTATAGACTGCTTTGCAGGGTGAGAGAGCTGCTTTCATCAAATTATCCCGGATTCCCGACTGAAAAAGTCATCATAAGCGCAACACACGTTCATACTGCTCTCTCATATGCAGATCTTTCCGACAGTGTTGGCGGTTCATCGCTTGACGTGCTGGCGACGCTTTTGCCGGATGCCAAATATGAAAAGCTCGTTTCTTATGAAGGTGACGACCTGCTTGACGGGGAAGAAGCGTTTGAATTTGTTGCAGAGCGTATTGCAAAAGCCGCAAAGCTCGCATGGGACGCAAGAAAAGACGGAATGTATGCCCAGGGCTTCGGACGTGCGGCGGTTGGTCTTTGCCGCAGGGTTTGTTACAGTGACGGCTCCGCGAAAATGTGGGGAGATACAAACAGCGCAAACTTCACAGAGCTTGAGTCGGGCAACGATTCGGGTATTGAGATGATGTTCACATACGATGAGAACAAAAAGCTCACGGGCGTTGTTGCAAACGTGGCTTGTCCCGCTCAGGTGCTTGAGCATCAGAGCTTTATTTCTTCCGACTACATTGGTAAGGTAAGAGAGCTCATCAAAGCTAAATACGGCAATGAGGTCTCCTTCCTCGGTCTTGTTTCCCCTGCAGGAGATATGTGCCCCCGCGACCTCGTTCGCTGGGTCGACGC
>JAZNFB010000010.1:0-7439 GCA_045588895.1 Candidatus Flemingiibacterium sp. | reverse complement strand
GATTTTGACAATTGGAAATATTCTGCAGAGAATATTGAGGTTATATCCTCGTTCTTCCACAGCAAGGATCAGCAGGAGGAGTGTCGGAAGTTACTCTCGGAAATTGACGGGATATTCGTTGCTTTGGCAGCTGAGTATAATTTTGAAATATTCAATGTCGAGGCTGGAAAGGGAAACGCACTGTACGGACTTGCAGACGCGCTTGGAATTTCTCGAGAACAAACTGCGGCAGTTGGCGATAGCGGCAATGATATATCTGTTGTTAAGGCGGCCGCCATCGGCTTTGCTGTTTCGAATGCCGCTGATGCTTTAAAAGCCGTTGCGGATGAAGAAGTTTGCTCAAATGATGAGCACGTTATCGAGTATATACTGAGGTATTGTTTGGAAGGCTGAAGCACCCGAAAAGAGTATGCTTCAAGACAAAAATATTTTTTCAAAAAAAATTTCAAAAAGGTATTGACAAACCGAATGTAACGTGATATAATATAAAAGTCGCAAGACGATGGCGCTTGCGATATGTGGAAGCTTAGCTCAGCTGGGAGAGCATCTGCCTTACAAGCAGAGGGTCATAGGTTCGAGCCCTATAGTTCCCACCACTTTTTTCTCCTGGCCCGGTAGTTCAGTTGGTTAGAACGCTAGCCTGTCACGCTAGAGGTCGTGGGTTCGAACCCCATCTCGGTCGCCATTATGCCTCTGTAGCTCAGTTGGTAGAGCAGGGTACTGAAAATCCCCCTGTCGTCGGTTCGATTCCGACCGGAGGCACCATGCTTCGGCAATAGCTGGAGCGAAATGCGGATTTAGCTCATTTGGTAGAGCGCGACCTTGCCAAGGTCGAGGTGGCGGGTTCGAGCCCCGTAATCCGCTCCATTTTTTTATCTATGCGCATTGAAATCCGGTGTGCATACGGCGCCATAGCCAAGCGGTAAGGCAGAGGTCTGCAAAACCTTTATTCCCCGGTCCGATTCCGGGTGGCGCCTCCAGAAAAATCCAACTCTTGCGAGTTGGATTTTTTAGTTATATTCGCCTGGCGGCGAGTTATATGCACCTTCGGTGCGTGATATTGCCTTCGGCAGTGATATGCACTTCGTGCGTGAAGTTACAAGGCGAATATAATATCACTGTGAGCGCAGCGAACAATATCACTGCGAGTTTTGCGAGCTATATCACGCTGACGAAGTCAGCATATCACTTATATAACTAAAAACTTTACAAATTATAATTCTTATGCTATAATAGTCATGAGGTGATTATTATGTCGACAAGCATTTTACGCGATAAATCAAAGGACTTTGCAAAGCAAATAGTCTTTTTGTGTCGAGACATCAAATCAAATATAAAAGAATCTGTTTTGACCAACCAACTTTTGCGTTCAGGAACATCAATCGGTGCGAATATTCACGAAGCACAGTATGCTCAAGGCAAAAAGGACTTTATATCAAAATTAGAAATAGCACAAAAAGAATGTTATGAAACAGAATATTGGCTTGAATTACTTTTCGAAACCGGTTATATATCTGAAACCGTTTACGTGCCAATTCAAAACCAATGCGGACAAATACGCCGCATCTTAATTGCCTCATTAAACACCGCAAAGAACAATAATGAACAACCAAAAAATTCAACCAATACTTGATAAATATTCTCAATTTACGATTTCAAATAAAAGAAGGAATATGATATAATATACTCAACCAAATTAGTGGAGGCAATATTATGGCAACTTTTTCTGAAATCTTCAAGGCACTGCGCAAAGATAAGCAGCTCACACAAGAGCAGATTGCTGAAATTTTGGGAGTTTCTCCGCAGGCAATCAGCCGTTGGGAAAATGCAACATCTTATCCGGATATTACGCAGCTTCCTAATATAGCGGTATATTTTGAAACAACCGTTGATGATTTGCTTGGTGTCAAAAAAGCAGTAAAAAAACAGAAAATTTTGTATTTTCAATTCTGCTGGCAAAAAAGCGCAGACATTATCAACAATTATTTAGATGACGGATGGATCATCAAAGAAATGCATACACATCCCCTTGAAGAAGGTCAGCATCCCGAAGGCATTGTGATAATTGAAAAAAAGATATTGAATGGTTGATCCGGATGCTCTTTCGCAAAAACCAAAATCTTCGCCCTTGTGTACACACAATCCAAAGCCGCCCATTTTACCGTGGACGGCTCCTTTTTATTCACTTATCCCGAAAAACCTGCACGAGTTTTCGTATGCATGGCGGCAAAAATCCTCCATGCTGATACCGTAAAGCTCGGCGGCACGGACTGCGGTATATTCCATTAAACCGGAATGATTCATTTTACCACGGAACGGTACAGGCGCAAGATACGGTGCATCCGTTTCGATCATAACGCGATCAAGCGGTACGCTCGGCACAATTTCGGCAAGTCTTGCGGCGTTTTTGAAGGTTATAACGCCCGAAAACGATATATACCATCCGCGATTCACGAGCTGACGTGCGATCTCACCGCTCGCCGAAAAGCTGTGAAACTCTCCCGTAACATCCGGATAGTCACGCAGGATATCCATAACATCTCCATGAGCGTCACGGTCGTGTATCACCACAGGCATTTTTAATTCACGTGCAAGCTCAAGCTGACGGCGAAACCACACTTGCTGCACCTCACGCGGCGGCTCCTCATAGTGATAATCAAGCCCGATCTCGCCGAGCGCACGCACCTTCGGATGGGAAAGCAACTCCCGAAGCTCATCCATCGTTTTGTCGATATCGTTCCCATGTCGAATATCCTCGGGATGTATACCTGCCGTGGCATATGCACCCTTATACTTCTCTGCTATTGCGATACATTCACGCGAGGCTTCAATGCTCGTTCCCGCGTTGACGATATATTTTACGTTCTGCGAAAAGAGAGCGGCAAGAATCCCGTCCCTGCCGCCGTCAATTTCAGTCGCAAATCGGTCATCGTTATAGTGAGCGTGCGTGTCAAATATCGGCAGCTCACGTGTCGGCTGAAAATCAAATATCATTATCTTACTCTCTCACCAAGAGGTGTCTCAGGATCAAGGAATACAACACGCACAGTCTCCTCGCCGGACGCAAGTATCATGCCGTTTGACTCAACGCCGCAAAGCTTTGCAGGAGCGAGATTGGCAACCATGATAAGCTTCTTTCCGATCAGATCCTCAGGCTTATAGAACTGCGCAATGCCCGATACCACCTGACGCTTCTCATATCCGAGGTCAAGTTGGAGACAAAGCAATTTCTTCGCCTTCTTAACCGGCTCACAAGCGATAACCTGTGCCGTGCGAAGCTCAACCTTCATAAAGTCGTCAAAGCCGATTATAGCGCATCCCTCGGGCTTTTCGACGGGAGCGTTAGCCTTGAGCCACGCCTGTCTTTCAGCCTCGATTTCGGCAAGCAGCTTTTCTTCGTCAATACGTGCAAACAGCGGCTTTGCTTCGGCAACTGTAACGCCTGCCTTAAGTCCGCCAAATTCGTTTACAGAGTCAAGACTTCTCGCATCGGTCGCAAGCTGATCAAGGATAGACGCAGAAGTCGTCGGCATAAACGGCTCAAGCAGCACCGCACCAACGCGTATCACCTCAAGCAGATTATAGAGCACCGTACCGAGTCTTTGCTTTGATGCCTCATCCTTTGCAAGAACCCACGGAGCGGTCTCATCGATATACTTATTGGCACGGCGAAGGAGCGCAAAAATCGCATCGGAAGCATCCGCAATATGGGAGCTGTCCATATTCTCTGCAACCGCCTTGACCGTCTGTGCACACTCAGCTTTAAGCTCGTCATCAAGCGCATCGGGAGTATTCGCATACTGAATAACGCCTCCGAAATACTTGTGTGTCATTGCAAGTGTACGGCTGACGAGATTGCCGAGATTATTTGCAAGGTCGGCATTGTAACGTGCAATTATAGCGTCATATGTGATGCTTCCGTCCGAAGCGTAGGGCATTTCGGCAAGACAATAGTGACGAACACCGTCAAGACCGAAGCGCTTCACAAGATCATCCGCATAAATGACGTTACCCTTCGATTTTGACATCTTATCAGCACCGAAATTGAACCACGGGTGACCGAAAATCTTCTTGGGAAGCGGAAGTCCGAGCGCCATTAAGAATATCGTCCAATAAATCGAATGGAAGCGCATGATATCCTTACCGATAACGTGAACATCACACGGCCACCACTTGTTAAACTCCTCATTCGGCGTGATATTTCCTTCATCGTCGATACGCAGACCAACACCGGTTGCATAGTTGAAAAGCGCATCAAGCCAAACGTAAACAACGTGCTTATCGTCAAAATCAACCGGAATACCCCATTTGAACGAGGTACGGGAAACGCAGAGGTCCTGAAGTCCCGCTTTGAGGAAGTTGTTCACCATTTCCTTTTTGCGAAGCTCCGGCTCAATATAATCGGGATTCTCCTCGATGAACTTAAGAAGCTTATCCTGATATTTGCTCATTTTGAAGAAATAAGCTTCCTCGTTTGCCTTTTCAACGGGACGTCCGCAGTCGGGACACTTTCCGTCAACCGCCTGTGTGTCTGTGAAGAACGACTCGCAGGGAACGCAGTACCAGCCCTCATATGAGCCCTTATAAATATCGCCCTGCTCATAGAGCTTCTTGAATACCTTTGCAACCGTTTCTTCATGATAGTCGTCAGTTGTACGTATAAACTTGTCATAAGACGCGCCAACGCCGTCCCAGATACCCTTGATTATCTCGGCAACATCGTCAACGTATTTTTTCGGCGAAACGCCCTTGTCCTTTGCAAGGTTTTCAATCTTCATACCGTGCTCGTCTGTACCGGTCATGAAGAATACGTCATATCCCTCCTGACGCTTACGGCGAGCAACTGCGTCGGTCATGATAACCTCATAGGTATTGCCGATATGCGGCTTACCCGAGCCGTATGCAATGGCAGTGGTTATATAATATTTTCCTTTATCGTTACTGTGACAATTACACATTGCAATTACCTCCTTATATAATTATTGTTTTACACCGCGGACGTATACACTCCCCCGTGAATTATCTTCACCCAGCACTATAAAATCCGCATATTTTCCATCCTCGAGCGAACCGACATAAGCATCTGCGCCAATCATACGTGCAGGATTGATCGTTGCATATGGGATTGCTTCCTCGAGCGTAATTTTGTTAAAATTCTTAAAGTTCATGAGTCCCGTGAACATATCAATGATACTTCCGTTAATGGTAACGCCATCGTGCCAGATTCCAACCTTGCCGTTTCTTGTATCGCAGTCACCGTAAACTCCGGGAGCCATTCCTGCCGCCCAGCTTGAATCGGTTATGATAACAAGCCTATCTGCCGATTTTTGACGGTAAGTTGTCCTCACGACCGGGGCAACAACATGACATCCATCCGAGATAAGCTCGGTATACGCATCCGTATCAAACGCCGCACCGATACATCCCGGCTCACGGTGTGCAAGAGGTGTCATCGCATTAAAAAGATGGGTGAACGATTTTACGCCCCATTTTATTGCATTGAGACATTCATCATAAGTTGCAGCACTGTGGCCGATTCCAACCGTCGCACCGTGTGAAATGGCAGTCTTGACGAAATCCTCACCGTTTTCCATTTCGGGAGCACAGGTGAGATGGAACAAAGCTGCATCGTCGCCGTTTTTGAGAGAATCGATATATCCCGCAAGCTCTGCAGAATCAAGATCCGAGAGTAAATGCCGTTCATGTGCACCGCCGCGCTTTGGATTAAGATAGCGTGCCTCGAAATGTACACCTAAAATATTTGCGCCCGAAGCACCGTTTTTCTGAAGTGCCCGTGCCGCCTTAATTCCGGCAATGGAATATTCATATTTTTCGCACGTGGTTGTTCCGAATGTACCCATAACAGAGGTTGTACCAACGGCAGAATATGACTTTGCAAGCTTGAGCGCGGTGTCAGCATCAGCATTGTCCCAGCGCATCAAAATGCGTCCGTGTGTGTGAACGTCAACAAGCCCGGGAATGATACAAGCCCCACCGAGATCAACAGTTTCGTCAACCTCACACGGGCTCACTATAATACCGTCCTCGACGTACAGCACTCCGTCTTCAAACGTGCGTTTTTCGGTGTTGTATATTTTCGCATTAATAAAAGCTGTCTTCATTGTTATTTCTCCCTTGAAAGCTCACCACGCTGCAATTCCCACATGATAACATTTGCCGCCATCGCCGCATTAAGCGATTCACAGCCATCCGTCATCGGGATAAACACAGCCGCACTGCAAGCATCGATAAACTCTTCTGAAAGCCCATGTCCCTCATTTCCAACCGCAAAGCAGACACGGCTCGGCATATCGAATGTACCAAGCTTTCTCGCATCCCGTCTCAGCGCCGCCGCATAAAGCTCACACCCATTCTCACGCATATACACAGCGAACTCCGTCTCATTTAAAACAATCGAAATCGGCTGTCTGAATAGCGTTCCCATCGATGCGCGCACGGTTTTCGGCGAATATATATCTGCACAATCGGAGCTTACAAAAATGCGGTGAATCCCGAAAGCGTAAGCGGTACGTATCATTGTTCCGAGATTACCCGGATCGCGTACAGACGAGAGATACATCGAACGAAAGTCTCCGCCTTCAGGTACAGTTGCGTCACAAACGTCAAGCATATGTGCAAACGCAACAATTCCCTGCGGTGCCGCTTCATCGGTAAGCTTTGAAAGAACCTCATCCGAGACGAATATAACCGTTCCGTCTGCCCGTGAAAGCTCGGCGGAAAGCTCATCTGTCAGCTTGTCACGCTTCGTGTTTGCAATGAATATATATTCGGTTTTAATGCCGCTTGAAACCGCCTCCGAAAAGAGCTTGATCCCGTCAATACGGAAAAGCCCTTCCCTGTCACGATATTTTTTATCGGAAAGCTTTGCAAGGCGTATTATGAGCGGATTCGACCTGCTCTCTATGATATCAGCTGAAAAAGAAGCCATTTCTTCTCCCCTAAAAAGAAAAAACCGGACGAGCCGGTTAAATCTTGTTAATTATTTTGCGAGGGCTGCTTTAGCCTGCTCTGCAATTGCAGCAAACGCATCCTTATCGGAAACTGCGATCTCAGCGAGCATCTTACGGTTAAGATCAATACCTGCTACCTTGAGACCGTGCATAAGAGTTGAGTAATTCATGCCGCAAACCTTTGCCTGCGCGGAGATTCTGGTGATCCAGAGAGCACGGAAGTCTCTCTTCTTCATCTTTCTGCCGGCGAAAGCGTAGTTGCCGCTCTTCATTACCTGCTCTTTAGCCATCTTGAAGTGCTTAGACTTAGCACCCCAGTAGCCCTTAGCGAGCTTGAGCATCTTATTTCTTCTCTTGCGAGTCATCATCGCGCCTTTTACTCTTGCCATTTTATATTATCCTCCAAAAATTCTGCTTTGTGTGTGATTATTTGTTGATGAGAGATGCAATGGTGGGTGCCATTGAGGT
>JAZNFB010000009.1:0-3155 GCA_045588895.1 Candidatus Flemingiibacterium sp. | reverse complement strand
ACCTGCGTTTCTTCAACAAAGGAGACCGTGCGAGCAAGAATCGAGGATATGAAAGCGGCAGGTATTGAAAACGTGATGGCACTTCGCGGCGATCTCACACCTGAGCTTGAAGCGAGTGACAGAGGGACGTGGGATTACCGTCACGCGATCGATCTTATTCGTGATATAAAACAAAGCGGTGCGGATTTCTGTATCGGCGGTGCGTGCTATCCCGAGATACATCCCGAAAGTGAAAACCAAAGAGAGGATATCCGTTATTTAAAGGAAAAGGTTGATGCAGGATGCTCGTTCCTCACAACGCAGATGTTTTTTGATAATAACCTGCTTTATAATTTCCTTTATAAAATACGTGAAGCCGGTATCGTTGTGCCGATAATTCCCGGTATCATGCCGATCACGAATGCAAACCAGGTTGAGAGGGCAATAAAGCTTTCCGGCTCGTTTATGCCTCAGAGATTCAAGAGTCTTGTTGATAAGTTCGGCTCGTCACCGGCGGCGATGAAGCAGGCAGGAATTGCTTATGCAACAGATCAGATAATCGACCTTTTTGCAAACGGTATCAAAAATGTACACGTTTATTCGATGAATAAGCCTGATGTTGCAGAGAAGATACTTAATAATCTTTCCGATATACTTGGGTAAAGCAAAAAACAAGAAGGACAGAAGCCGTTATGGCAACTGTCCTTTTTTCGTTTAATGGCTGTGTCTTAATCTATTTATAATGTCATCCTGAAGTCCCTTGTGGAGATTTACAAATCTTGCTGAAAAACCGCCGACTCTGACAATAACGTGAGCGTGGTTTTCGGGATCAAGCTGTGCTTTCTTCAGTTCTTCAACGTCGGTAACATTTCCTTGGAAAATCTGACCGCCCTGCTCAAAGAAGGTCATGAAAAGACTCTTGACTATCGCAGGATTTACAATGCTCGGGTCAAGATCCCACATCGTTGATGCACCTCCGCTGAAAAGCTCAAAGGGAAGTGAGGTGCAGGAGTTCATTGCCGCTGTTATACCGTTTGTCATGGATGATGACTGCGGAGTTACAGACTGTGCGATCGTAACACCTGCGTGCCGTCCGTCTGCGCTTGCACCGAGTATAGCACCTGCAGACGGCGCCCATACAAATGTCAGCAATACGAGCTTTCCGTTACCGCCGAAACGGTTGACATAGCTGCTGTACGGAATGCTTAAATCCTTGACTAACCGTTGTGCCATTTCATCGGCTTCGGGATTGTCCTGACCGTATTTCGGAAGCGAAAGAAGCTTTAAGCGCAGAGCTTCATATCCCTCAAAGTCTGCTTTAAGGGCATCTATGAGTTCTTCCGCTGTGCAAATTTTGTCTTCAAACACCGCTTTTTTTATGGCAACAAGTGAGTCCGCTGCATTGGGAATACCAACAAGCGATGAACCGTAATCATGATAACGTGCGCCGCCGCCGTGCATATTTCTGCCCTTTGTCAAACAGTCATCGATCATTGACGACAAGAGATAAGCGGGACGCATATGCTCAACGTATGCGCTTAATTTGTCCTGATACTTGAGGTTTTCAGTGAGGACTCTGTCTGCCTTCTTAATGAAATCGGAGTAAAACTCATCAAAATCATTGTATTCGGTAAGCGGCTTGGCTTTGAAGTAATCAAGCTGTTTTTTGTCTGTTAAAGAGTATCCGCCCGTTAAGCAAAGCTCAAGAAGCTTGGGGATGTTTTGGTATCCGGTAAACAGAAAGTCGCTCGTTTTTCCCTGAATACCCACCTCCATACATCCACCGCAGAAATAATCAACAGCATCGGTTTCAGAAACGCCGTTTTTCACGAGTGCCTTGATTACTGTTTCATCACAGATAAGCTGCGCCCGGTTTCTTCCGCTTACTATGTAATCTGCAGTGAGATCAAGAAAATCCTCGGGGGCATTTTTCGGTATTCTGACATATATGTGCGGATGGGTAATATCGTATTTCATGTAAACACGTATCATCATATAGGAAAGGGGATTGACAGCACAAACACCGTTTGGATAAGATCCGCCGACAACAACGCTTTCAACCCAGGGATCGTTATGAAATACCCGTTCATCAATACGGACGAATAGCTCCTCGATAAGCTCCTCTGCTTCTTCGAGAGTGCAGACGCCGTTTTTAAGATCGTTTTCAAGGTAAGGCCAAAGGTAATAATCGAGACGTCCGGGACTGTTTCCGCCGTTGGGTTCTTCCTTCATTACTGCTATATACTGCATATAGAAAGACTGAACTGCTTCTTTGAAGGTCCTTGCCGGATATTTTGGTACACGTCGGCAAATTTCTGCTTGCTCATGCATACCCATCTCCGTAAGCTTTTGAATGTGCTTATCATTCCACTGGTCAAGCGCATCCAGCATTATTATTACGCCCTTATAAAACTGTTCGCTTTTTTCATCGCCGGCATGACGGATAAGTCCGGTGCGACACCGTTCTTTGAGACCTTCCGTTCCTTGGTGCAGAAGGGTATTCCAGTCCCAAGCTATGTGTCCGGGTGCACCGTATGTTGCAAGCTGGTAACGGCAAAGCTCATCATAATCGGGAGTGTTCTTTTTTGAATCCATCATCGGCTGATAGCTGAAATCAAAATCCGAATCGGTTATCTCGGGGGCTTTTTCATATTTATAATAGGTTCTGCCGATTATCTTGTCGTAAGGCTCAATGGTTACATCCTGATTTGTGAGGGCGTAAGCAACGGAGCGTGCCTGCTTTTCCCATTTTGGCAAATCGGAGTAGAGATTCAGCGCAGCATAGTGGGTATCGTAATAAAATGAGGTTTCGGGAGGATTTTTAGCTTTTTTTCTCGATTCCTCAAATATCATTTTCATTCTGCTTGATATTGACATAATATTTTTACCGCCTTTTGTAAAAATTTTTGTTTACATCTTGATTATATCACTCAAATGCTGTATAATCAATGTATAGATGTACATATAAACATTGTATATTCGTTCAAAGGCAAGGAGGCTTGACACTTGGATAAGAATAATGTTATAGCTAATGAGGAGCACGGCTATTATACGGTAAATGAGATATTCGAAAATCCGATGATTTCGGTCAAAGGCTTTGTTGTTGAAAATTACAGTATCGGTATGCATTCGCAGGAATTTTATGAGGTGAATATTGTTTTAAGCGGAAAAGCAAC
>JAZNFB010000008.1:0-4725 GCA_045588895.1 Candidatus Flemingiibacterium sp. | reverse complement strand
GATATGTACGGCGAGGACACTCTTGACGTTATTGAAAACCATCCCGAATGGCTTGCGAAGATTTCGGGTATTACTCCTGCAAAGGCTCAGAGCATAACCGAGAATTTTCGTGAGCAGTTCGGTGTTCGCACGCTGATGATGTTCTGCCGCGAGTATCTTTCCGTTTCGATGAGTATGCGCATTTATAAAAAGTGGGGCGGAGCTTCGCTTGATATAATAAAAGCCAACCCATATCGCCTTTGCGAGGAATTTCAGGGTATCGGCTTTGAGCGCGCGGACGATCTTGCAAGATCAATGGGCGTTGAGACGGACAGCGAATATCGTATCGAGAGTGGTATACGTTGGGTATTATCGGAAACGTCACGCTCGGGAGGACATTCGTTTTTGCCGTATGAACGCTTAATACCGCTTGCCGTGCAGAAGCTCGGTGTCAGTGAAGCGGCGGTTTCGGCGGCTGTCAATATTATGATTGCCGATGACCGTCTTGTCAGAACAAAGCTTGAATCGCTCGATTGTATTTTTGATAAATCGGCTTACCGCTGTGAATCGGAGATCGCAGAGAAGCTTGAGCTGATTGACCGAATCTGTCCGAGGCTTGACGTGAGCGATATTGAGCGTCTTATTGCACGTATCGAGCTTGAGGAGGACAAGCAGTATGCCGCTCTCCAGCATACCGCGATACGTGCTGCCGTTAATAACGGTGTAATGGTGCTTACGGGCGGTCCGGGAACGGGAAAAACCACGGTTATCCGTGCAGTTATACGAATTTTTCAAAGCCTCAATATGAATATCGCTCTCGCTGCTCCGACGGGACGTGCCGCAAAGCGCATGAGTGAAGCGACCTTTTGCGAGGCAAAAACCATACACAGACTGCTTGAAATGGAATTTTCCGATGACGAATATGCCAAATTCAAGCGTAACGAAAATGACCTGCTCGACGAGGATGTTATCATCATAGACGAAGCTTCCATGATAGATATGTACCTTATGAACTCATTACTCAAGGCGATAAAGCCCGGAGCGAGACTTATGCTCATCGGCGACTCGGATCAGCTTCCATCCGTTGGTGCAGGAAATGTACTTAACGATATCATTGCATCCGAAAAGTTTACTACAGTGAAGCTTACGGAAATTTTCAGACAGGCAAGTGAAAGCCTTATTATAACCAATGCTCACCGTATAAACAACGGCACGATGCCAGTCCTGAATGTTAAAGACAACGACTTTTTCTTCCTTTCGCGTGGGTTTGATGGGGATATTTCCTCGACGATTGTTGACCTTTGGAAAAACCGTTTGCCTAAAACCTACGGTGATGAGGCTGCACAGGGAATACAGGTGATCTCTCCCTCAAGAAAGGGTATTGCCGGAACTGAAACGCTCAACAAAATGCTTCAGGATGCACTGAATCCCCACAGCGACAAAAAACGTGAAAAGCAGGTTCGCGACACTATCTTTAGAGAGGGTGACCGTGTTATGCAGATAAAGAATGACTACGACCTGACGTGGGAGCGTGACGGTAAAGAGGGTGTTGGCGTTTTTAACGGTGACATCGGTATAATCGAGACGATAAACACTCCTGCCGAGCAGATGGTTATAAGCTTTGATGACCGTGTTGTTGCATATGATTTTTCCAAGCTTGATGAGCTTGATCACGCATGGGCGATTACCGTTCATAAGAGTCAGGGAAGTGAATATCCGATTGTTATAATGCCGCTTTACAGCTCGTGTCCTACACAGCTTTTGTCCCGTAATCTTTTTTATACGGCAGTGACACGTGCACAGCAGATGGTTATACTCGTCGGTCAGACACGGATCGCCGAAACGATGGTTGCAAACAACAGACAAATAATGAGATACACGGGGCTTTTAAAGCATGATTAAGCTTGCATATTTATTCTTTCCGCCAAAATGTATTGCCTGTGGTGAGCTGCTGCCGAGGGAGCTTTTCGGGAGCGCGTTCTGCAGTGAATGTTACACAAAATGGGAGCTTGCGAAAAAACGATGCCGTGATGAAAGCAATGGGCGTCCCGTCAAGAAAATCGAACTCTTTGACGAGGGCAGTGCACAGGAGCTTGTTCCGTATTCGTTTATATACTCACCCGGAAAACGAAATAGTCCCGAAAATGCGCTGATACTGCGGCTTAAGGATTATGCGGACAAACGCTCTGTTTTGCTTGTTGTTTCGGAGCTTTATGAAATTATCCGAGAGGATGTTACATTTATAACAAGAGACGGTACACGTCACGCCGATGCTTTGATTACATGGATTCCGCGCAGCCGTTCTGCAATGCGCAGAGTTGGATTTGACCATATGGAGCGTGTGGCGAGGATGCTTTCGAAGCGACTTTTGATACCGTATATGCCGCTTTTGAAGCGTCGTGCATTCGCGTATGAGCAGAAGCATCTCGGCAGCAAGGAACGAAGAATAAATGCCGAGCGCAGTATAGCGATTTCAGACGGCGATTCTGTTCGCGGCAAGGTTATTTTGCTTATTGATGATATTGTCACAACGGGAGCTTCGCTCGGTGTTGCTTCAAAGCTTCTTTACGATGCCGGCGCAGAACGTGTTATACCTATGTCACTTTCGGCGAGTGAGCGTCCGCTTGAGACAGTTGAACGACGAATCGAAGATAATTTTAATATAATTAAGAAAAATAATCGGTAAACATGACGGACCTTGCTGCATATAATTAAAGCAGACCCGATTGAAAGGAGCTGCGCAATATCAATACCGATAAAAACTATCCGAGATATCCCGTTGACCTTTTTAAAATAAACGTGATTTTTCTCGGAACGAGCGAGAATATTCCCGATTTGCCGTATATCATTGCAGACATTGTTAGGGAAAATCCTTTCGGAAGTGCGTTTACCAAAAAAGGCGGTTGATCCATTTCAATTTACTGCACCGCTTTACTATGGAGATTTACGGCATTGACAAAAGTACACAAAAATTTTGTCGAAAAATCGGCGATATGCGAATTTACAAAATTGCTTCGGGAGTGTATAATATAATACGCCATTTGTTGCGTTGCAACATAAAACGAGGCAATAATGGTATGGAAAAGTTTAGATTTGAAAGAACGGCCATGCGGAATAACAATCTCATGTTATCAGCGCGCAGTGCCGTTTTTTCGTTTTTTTTATGCCCTAAATTATTAAAGTTTCGTAAAAATTATTGTATTGGGGTAGAAATTAATAATATTATATGTTATAATTATAAGGATATAAATTAAAAAAAGGATTCCGCGTTTTGCGGTAAAGATAGGCAAATGACAAATTACATTGAAAAAATCGAATCAAGCGATCTTCCCGTTGTGAGACTGCGTGGGATAATCGTTTTCCCGGGAAGTGCTGTCAGTCTCGAAATAACCGATAAACCGACGCTTGCCGCCGTTGATGCCGCCTGCCGTCATGACGGTATGATTTTTCTCGTTCCGCAGGCGAAGCAGGGTACGGATATGACTCCGAACCGTGTCGGTACGCTCGGAAAGATCAAGCAGAATATAAAAATCACCGATGGTTCACGCCGTATCATCGTTGAAGGAATTACCCGTGCGACGGTTCAGGAATATGCAAAGCACGGAAAATATGAAATGTCACGTCTTCTCATCAGGTGGTGTCAGCTTGCCGATAACGGCGGACTTAAGGGCGAGGCACTTGTTCGTGAAGCGCAGAGTGCGGCAAAAAAGCTTGCGGATCTCATTCCGAAGCTCCCTGCAGAGCCGAGCGCGGCTATTATGGGTATGTCGTCTCCCGATCAGATTTCAGACTATATCGCCGCTCACCTGCTTGTTCGTTACAGTGATAAAATTACGGTGCTCAATATCTCTGAACCGATGGCACGTATTGAGGAGGTTATACGCCTGCTTTATGAAGAAGTGCAGCTGCTCCGCGTTGAGATGCAGATACAGCACTCCGTCGGCGAGCGTATGAACCGCAAACACCGTGAGGCGATACTGAATGAACAGTTAAATGTTATCAAGGAAGAGCTCGGAATGGACGACACTCCCGAGCTTGCCCGTTACCGTGAGAAGATAAACGCTCTTGAAGCTTCCGAAGAGGTTAAAGAAAAACTAAATGAGGAATATGAGCGGCTCACAAAAATGCAGTTCGGCTCGGCAGAGGGAAGCGTTATCAGAAATTATCTCGATTCCTGCCTTGCGCTTCCTTGGACAAAAACAACCAAGGATCGCACCGATCTTAAACGTGCAAGAAAGATACTTGACGACGACCATGACGGCATTGAAAATGTTAAGGACCGCATAATTGAATATCTCGCAGTCAAGCAGTTAACCGAGGATGCCGGCGGTCAGATACTCTGTCTTGTCGGTGCGCCGGGTGTCGGTAAAACTTCGATAGGCTCGTCGATTGCACGTGCGCTCGGACGCAAATATGTTCGTGTTTCGCTTGGCGGCGTACGCGATGAGGCGGAGATACGCGGTCACCGCAAGACCTATATAGGTGCGATGCCGGGACGTATCATTGAAGCCATCAAGCGTGCAAAAACGAAAAATCCCGTTATCCTGCTCGATGAGATTGACAAGATGACACACAATAATATAAACGGGGATCCTGCCTCTGCGATGCTTGAGGTGCTTGATCCCGAGCAGAATAAGAATTTCCGTGATCATTTTATTGAGCTTCCGTATGACCTTTCGCAGTGTATCTTTATTGCGACGGCGAATACGCTCGATACCGTGCCGCGTCCGCTTCTTGACCGCATGG
>JAZNFB010000007.1:0-2052 GCA_045588895.1 Candidatus Flemingiibacterium sp. | reverse complement strand
ATATTTGTACGCTCCATATTGACAACGCGCTCGTCCGTACGCAATTTCCAGGCAAGCTGTCCGTAGCCGACATCAATCGCATAGACTTTTCTTGCATCGTACATCAGCATACAGTCAGTAAAGCCGCCGGTCGATGCACCTATATCCATACAGACACAATTTTCGAGATTTATATCGAAATTCTTTGCCGCCTTCTGAAGCTTGAGTCCGCCGCGGCTGACAAAAGGATTCTGACTGCCTCTGACCTCGATAAGATCATCTTCTTTTACAGTAGCACCGGCTTTCAGCTCCTTTTGGTCATTGACATAAACCTGTCCTGCCATTATAAGCGCCTTTGCCTTTTCTCTCGAAGCTACAAGACCACGGTTAGTCAGAGCTATATCAAGCCTTAATTTTTCAGCCACAATTTCACCTCTTATTAATAATTTCCTTAACCTTAAGAGCGATGCTCATACTGTCAAAGCCAAACTGCTTATAAAGCTCATCGATTTTTGCCTGTTTTACAAAGCAATCCTCAACTGCGGTAAGATTATAAGTTCCTTTATATCCTCTCTGTAAAAGAGTTGCCGCAAATTTTTCACCAATACCTCCCGAGCGCACACCTTCTTCAACAAAAAGAATGTGCTTTGCTTCAAGAGCGATATCATAAGCAGCATCGTCAACAGGCTTTATTCTGTTAAGCTTTATAACTTTTACCTTTATATTATCCTTCAATAAATCACTAGCCGCTTTTACTGTCTCACAGAAAAGTCTGCCGTAAGTTACTATAACAAAATCTGCACGGGCATAACCGTAAAGATCAAAAGTACCGAAGGATGGTTCAAAATCATCAGGCAACTGCGGTTCGCTTCCGCGAGGATATCTGACAGCGACAACATCAGTATCACGGTAAAACGCATTGCCGAAATCGACCTTCATTTCATCATAAGTCGTCGGAGAATATATAGTAACCTTAGGTATGCTCTGCAGGAACGACACGTCATAAAGTCCGTTATGTGTTTCCCCGTCGTCACCGACAAAACCAGCCCTGTCAATAGCCAAGACTAGCTTCTGATCCTGAAGTGCACCGTCATGAATAATCTCATCGTAACAACGCTGTAAAAAGGTTGAATAAACTGCAAAAACAGGGAGCATTCCGCCCTTTGAAAGGCCCGACGCAAAAGTGACCGCGTGCTCTTCCGCGATTCCGACATCAAAAAATCTGTCAGAAAACTCGTTGCTGAATTCGGTAAGTCCCGTTCCCAGGGACATTGCAGCCGTAATAAGCGATATACGCTTATCCTCTTTTGCCATCTTACACATAAGCTTACCGAACTCATTACAGAATGTAGTACCCGAAGCTTTCTGCTCTCCGGTGTCGATATCAAAATTAGAAATGCCGTGATAGACACTCGGATCCTTTTCCGCAAAATCGTAGCCTTTTCCCTTAACTGTGCTGACGTGCAAAACAACCGGAGAATTAAGTGTTTTTGCCGTGTTCAGCGCTTCTGTCAGCATATCAATATCGTGTCCGTCAACGGGTCCCATATATCTGAAGCCGAGCTTTTCAAAAATCGTGCTTTCATATAAAAAGTTTTTAACCGTTGTTTTTATCTTATAAAGTCCGTTTGCAAGCCTGATACCTATAAACGGAATCTTACTGATAATGCTTTCAAGATAATCTTTAAGGCTGACATACCTCTTTTTTGAGCGGATTTTCGTAAGATGCTTTGCCAGAGAACCGACGTTTTCGGAAATTGACATCTCATTGTCGTTAAGAATAACAATAAGCTTTGATTTCGTACGTCCTGCATTATTCAACGCTTCATAAACAAGACCGCCGGTAAATGAACCGTCACCGATAACAGCAACGGTATAGTTATCCTTTTTCTTAATTTTATTAGCCTGGGCAATACCGTAAGCAGACGAAACGGAAGTACCGCTGTGTCCGCTGTAAAAAGTATCGTGCTCACTTTCGTTCGGATGGCAAAATCCCGAAAGGCCGTCCTTCTGACGGATTGTATTAAATTTATCAAATCTGCCCGTAATAAGCTTATGAGTATATGCCTGATG
>JAZNFB010000006.1:0-4841 GCA_045588895.1 Candidatus Flemingiibacterium sp. | reverse complement strand
CGGACGTATCCATCCCGCACGTATCGAGGAGATGGTTGAAAAGGCAAAGCGTGACGTTGACGCAATGATCAAGCAGGCAGGTGAGCGTGCTACTTATGATACGGGTATTCACGGGCTCAGCCTTGAGCTTATCAAGCTGCTCGGACGTCTTCGCTTCCGTACAAGCTACGGTCAGAATGTACTCGATCATTCGATTGAGGTTGCAACCCTCTCCGGTATGATCGCAGACGAGCTTGGAGTTGACAGCACTCTCGCAAAGCGTGCAGGTCTGCTTCACGATATCGGTAAGGCTCTCACTCAGGAAATCGAGGGCTCACACGTACAGCTCGGCGTTGATATAGTTAAGAAATTTAAGGAAAACAAGGACGTTATCCACGCAATCGAAGCGCACCACAATGACGTTGAACCGCAGACCATCACTGCAATCATCGTTCAGGCGGCAGATGCCATTTCGGCGGCACGTCCCGGCGCAAGACGTGAGGATCTTGAAAACTATATCAAGCGTGTACAGAAGCTTGAGGAAATTACATACAGCTTCCCGGGCGTGGACAAGTCGTACGCAATTCAGGCAGGACGTGAGATACGTATCGCTGTCAAGCCCGAGGAGGTTAACGACGAGCAGATGGTGGTTATTGCACGTGAGATTGTTCAGAAGATCGAAAGCGAGCTGCAGTATCCCGGTCAGATCAAGGTTCACATGATCCGCGAAAGCCGTGCCATCGATTACGCTAAATAATTACAGTATAATACCGCTTCACCGTTCATTCGGCGAGGCGGTTGTTTTTATATGTCTGCATAGACAAAAAAAGAACCCTCACCAGTAAGTGAGAGTCCTCGACCTGTCTTATTCAAAATAAACCGTTTTGCCGGTATCGCCCGATTTGTAAACCGCATCAATGATCTCCATGAGTGCGATGGCCTGCTCGGGCTTGCAGATACACTCGGTGCCGTTTAAAATACAGTCAATGAAGTGATTGATCTCCGCCTTGTACATTCCTTCGCTTTCGATTTCGGGCGTAACTTCACGCAGATAATTGTCATCGCCAACCTCGACAAGCTCAATTTTGCCGAAGGTGTTGAACTTCACGCCTGCCTTCTCGCCGCATATCTGCGCATATGTACCTGTTTGCGGAGCGATTACCACGTGTCCTGCCTTTGCAATGATGCTGACTCCGTTTTCGAGCATGATAAATGCATTCACCGCGGTTTCGGTTGTGTTCTCATGCTGAACAGTGTCGGACGAATACCAATGTGATTTCGTTCCCTTCATTTTCTGCGGCAGATCACGGTTGAGATAGCTGACATTTGCCGTTACGCTCTTAACCTTGGGATAACCCATTACGTACAGCATAAGGTCAAGCTCATGAATGAGACCGTCGAAGAATGTGCCTCCTCCGGATTTTTCCTTGTTCATGAACCATCCACCGATATAGCCGCATCTTGAAGTGCGCTCGATTTCGGCAGAAACGATCTTGCCCATCTTGCCGGAATCGATGTAGTTTTTAAGGTAACGTGCCTGCTCCTTGAAACGGACGACAAAGCCGTACATAAGTATCTTGCCGCACTTTTTTGATGCCTCGGCACACGCCTTTACCTCATCTGCATTAAGTGCCGGCGGCTTCTCGCAAAAAACGTGCTTTCCGCTCTCGAGCGCTTCGATCGTCACCTTCTTGTGAAGAAAGGTCGGAACGGCTACGCTTACGGCATCGATAGTCTTGTCGTTAAGAATCTCGTGATAGTCAGAAACGACAGTCGGGATGTTATAATCCTTCGCGCGTTTGCCTGCAAGCTCTGAATTGAGGTCGGCGATCGCCACAACCTCACAGTCCGGGTTGGCACAGTACGCCTCGATGTGCGACACCGAAATTGTACCTGCACCGATTATTCCTATTCTGAACATTCTATATATTCCTCCATAAAAGTACACTGATCTCAGTATAATAATATTATACCATACCGCTTTCTGCCGGGACAAGTAAAAATGATTCCAATAGCCGCAAAAAACTCTTGATTTTCCCATCTCTTGACAAATACGCCGTCTTGCGGTATAATTGAATTATACAAAATCGTACGGAGGATTACCATGCAGAAGCTTATTGATTACGGCGAGCTTCCCGAGCTTGTTCGTAAATTTATCACATATAAAAGAACCGCGCAGGAACGCTCACAAAAAACTGTTGACGAATATGCGCTTGATCTGCGTACGTTTTTCAGATACATGATATTAAGACAGAACGGCACAGATCCCCAAACCGTCAGCGAGGAGGATTTTGCTGCCGTTGACATAACCGGTATCGGTCTTGAATTTATCGGTTCGATAACAGCGCAGGAGATATTCGAGTTCCTTTCATTTGCGCAGAATGCACGCTCAAACAAGTGGAGTACGCGCGCAAGAAAGCTTTCGGCGATAAAGAGCTTTTATAAGTATCTTACCGTCAGCGCACATCTTCTTGACAGCGATCCTGCCAAAAACATCGAGGGACCGCAGAAGAAAAAAACTCTGCCGAAATTTTTGAGTCTTTCCGAAAGTGAGCGTCTCTTACGGGCTGTCAGAGAGGACGAATTATCGAAAACAAGAGAAAGGGACTATGCCATTATCGTTTTATTTTTAAACTGCGGAATGAGACTTTCCGAGCTTGTTGGCATAAATCTTTCCGATATTGACCGCGATATGGAATCACTGCGTGTGCTCGGTAAGGGCGCGAAGGAACGTCTCATTTATCTTAACGATGCCTGTCGTGCGGCACTTCGGGCTTATTTACCCATACGAAACGCAGATGAGGTACAAATCAAGGATAGAAATGCGCTCTTTCTCTCGTCACGTCACAGCCGTATCAGCAATAAAACAGTACAGTGGCTCGTTTATAAATATCTTAAGGCGGCAGGGCTTGAAAACAAGGGCTGTTCAACGCATAAGCTCCGTCATACGGCGGCAACGCTTATGTATCAGTCGGGAAACGTGGACGTGCGTGTGCTCAAGGATATACTCGGTCACGAGCAGCTCAACACCACGCAGATATACACTCACGTCAGCGATGAAAATATGAAGCGTGCCGTTGCCGCGAATCCCCTTGCAAGCTTCAGGGCAGAGGACAGCGAGGAATGACGCCGCGAATCTGTTTCCAATTTCCGTTTTTCTCTTGATTAACCCGGAAATATATGGTATACTATATAAAACTATAAAATTTACACGAAAGTGACAACAGATGGATAATAAATTTGCAAATTCCTTAAGCGGTGCAACACTGGCTTATCTCGGTGATGCTGTTTTTGAGGTTATAGTACGCCGGCATTTGGTTTCGCTCGGTATTGCGGACGGCGGTGAGCTTTCGCATTTAGCTCTGAATTTTGTTCGTGCAACCGCGCAGAGTGCCGCGATGGACAAGCTGGCGCCGCATCTTACCGGGGAAGAGGAATATATCTATAAGCGCGGACGCAATGCCAACGGTATCTCTATACCGAAAAGTGCGTCTGCGCGTGAATACCGCCGTGCCACGGGCTTGGAAGCGCTCTTTGCCTATCTTGACCTCTGCGGACGGCACGAGCGTGCAGAGGAGCTTTTTTGTATCGCTTTCGAAGACGTTATAAATGAGCTTCAGAAAAAACGGGATGAAAAAGGAGAGGTATTATGATAAAGGTGATGTCTGTTTTCGGAACACGTCCGGAAGCGATAAAAATGTGTCCGCTTGTAAAAGCACTTGAGGCGGATGAGAGGATTGAAAGTGTCGTTTGTGTTACCGCACAGCACCGTGAAATGCTCGACAGCGCACTTGAATTTTTCGGTGTCAAGCCTGATTATGACCTTAATATAATGAAACGGGGACAGACGCTCACCGGTATCACTGCCGATGTCATCACGGGACTTGAGAGCGTGCTTGCCGAGTCGAAGCCGGATATCGTGCTCGTTCACGGTGACACAACAACCAGCTTTGCGGCGGCACTTGCGGCGTTTTATGCGCAGATACCCGTCGGTCACGTTGAAGCGGGACTGCGAACCTATGACCGTTACTCGCCTTTTCCCGAGGAAATAAACCGAAATTTAACGACCAAAATAGCAACTCTCCATTTCGCGCCGACCGAGCTTAATCGCTCCCAGCTTGCAAAGGAGAATGTTACCGAGAACGTCTATGTCACCGGCAACACCGCCCTTGACGCATTTCAATATACCGTTACACCCGACTATATCTTCAACGACGAAAAGCTCCGTGCCATCAACTTTGAAAATGAAAAGGTCATAACGGTTACGGCACACAGACGCGAGAATCAGAACGGCGGCGTTGAGAATATCTGCCGTGCGATACTTAAGCTTTCGGAAAATCATCCGGAGTTACGTTTTGTTTACCCCGTTCACCTGAGCCCGGCTGTCCGGAATGTCGTTTTTCCTTTACTTGACAATCATCCGAGAATAACGCTCACCGAGCCTGTTGACGTTGCCGATATGCATAATCTTCTCTCGAAATCCTATTTCATTCTCTCCGATTCGGGCGGAATACAGGAGGAAGCACCCTCTTTCGGTAAGCCCGTGCTTGTTCTGCGCACCGAAACCGAGCGTCCCGAGGCGGCAGAGGCAGGAACGGTCAAGGTTATCGGAACAGATACAGAGCGTATCATTCGTGAAGCCGAAACACTTCTTTGCGACAGCGCCGAGTTTGACCGCATGGCATCCGCAAAGAATCCGTACGGTGACGGCAAGGCGTCGCTTTATATAATCGATGCCATTAAGGAATATTTCGACAAATAAGGAGACCTTCAATGAATATAATGCATCTCAAATATGCCGTTGAGGTTGCAAAAACAGGCTCTGTTACAAGGGCTGCGGAAAATCTCTTTATGGGACAGCC
>JAZNFB010000005.1:0-2647 GCA_045588895.1 Candidatus Flemingiibacterium sp. | reverse complement strand
TATTAAAGATAGAATTAAAGAAATCTCGCTAAATTATCGGCGGTGCTTTTTTCGAAATCGAGAACCTCCTCGGCAAGCTTGCGTGCTTCACCGGTCGGGTTGTTTTCGTTGAACTGCTTTTCGATGTTGATGATACCCATTGTTGCGCCGTTTATCATCATTTCGGCAATGTGGGAGGTGGTTGTATCGAGCATGGTGTTGAACGCCATACCGATCTTACTTCCTGTCTTTGCCATCATACCGGGTTCTTCCGGCTTGAGTCCTCTCTCTGCAAGCAGATCTGTTGCACGTGATGAATATTCACGGTATCTCTCAAGCTCACGTGTCATTTCGGCACGCATTTCGGGATTCTGTGTCTTATCCATAAGGTCGATAAGCGAGTTGCCGCCCATAGTTGTGTTTTTATAAATTTCCTGCAGTAAGGTTTCGTTTTTATCCATGATATCACTTCCAAAAATAAAAAATACCGCGGTTTATTTCGACCGCAGTATAAGTATTTACAATGTGTAAAAAAATATTTACGCTTTTGAAAGATCGTCAAGATCATACGGTGTGTTCTGATAAACAAAATAGTTGAGCCAGTTTGAAAAGAGCAGATTGGAATGTCCTCGCCATACATTCGGAGGACGGCGCTGCGGATCATTGTTTGGGAAATAGTTATGCGGAAGCTCGATTTCAAGCCCTTTGTCAACGTCACGGAAATATTCCTTTGAAAGGGTGTCATAGTCATATTCCGAATGTCCCGTTACAAAAAGCATACGTGAGTTTTTCGCGGCGATGATGTAAGGACCGGCAATGTCACTTCTTGCAATAAGCTCAAGCTCGCTGACCTTGGTTATTTCGCTCTCGGCGATACCCGTGTGACGTGAGGGCGGGGCCTTGGATATCTCATCAAAACCGCGAACGATCGGATGATTCGGGCGGAGTGCATAATGATCGAAAACGCCGAACATTTTCTTCTCGAGCGGATGCTTATTAACGCCGTAATGATAGTGAAGTCCTGCCTGAGCCGCCCAACAGATGTGAAGCGTTGAAAAGACGTGAGTTTTTGACCATTCCATAATATCGCAAAGCTCATCCCAGTATGTAACATCGTGGAAATCGAGATTTTCAACGGGTGCGCCCGTGATGATGAGTCCGTCGAAGTTTTCGCCTCTTATATCGTCAAAGTTTTTATAAAACGCCTTCATGTGTGCTTCAGAGGTGTGAGTTGAACGGTGTGTTGCGGTTTGGAGCAGGGTGATCTCAATCTGCAGTGAACTGTTTGAGAGGAGGCGGATGAGTTGTGTTTCGGTGGTAATCTTTGTCGGCATCAGATTGAGTACGGCAATTTTAAGCGGACGTATATCCTGATGCTCGGCGCGAAAATCGCTCATTACAAATATGTTTTCGCCCTCAAGAATTTCTGCTGCCGGAAGTCCCTGCGGTATTTTAATAGGCATTTTTGTCTCCTTACTTAAGTAATATTCTGCTTCACAAAAGAGAAGCTTTCGTTATCGATTGCAACTATTATACCATAGATTTGGCGTTATTACAACAGTCTATCGAAAATTTGTATGAAATAAAAAAAAACATTGCTTTTTTCAGAAAAAAATGATATAATATAATTATATATATATTATTGTTGTATTATGGAGGTGCGCATCGGTGGAAAACACGCGGAAATCAAGACGGCTCGGGCATAGCCTTGCGTTCGTTTTTATACTTATTATGACTGCTTTCCTGCTTGGCCTTACCGCTTTTGCAGAGCCGGGAGACGTATATACCGTTGCCGATTTTGGGGACTCTGCCGATGGCTTCACTCCTTTTGAGAATGTTTACACAGCACGTCGCAGAATACTCACGGTCGGCGGCGAAGAACGCTCCTTGCTCGAGGTGACATCCAGGTGGGGAGACGCCGGTGATATGCGTTCTGTTGCGGTGAAATTTAAAGAAAGCCTTGATCTTTCAAAGTACCGCAAGATAAAATATGATATATATGTTCCGCTTTATGAGCCTGACCCGAATGCTGTTTTTTATACACGTATGTTGCTTTCCACAAGCGAGGGTGACACCTTAAAGCAGCTTGGGCTTATCACGGGCGGCGAATGGAATACCGTTTCTGTCGATATCGGTGCATGGAGCGGACGGGAAGATATCGTATCCGTGCAGATTGAGGTTGCGATTGATACAACTCTGCCGAAGACGGGCGTATACAATTTTTATATTGACAGCGTTTATGCCGATGAGATGATCGACCGTGAGCTTACTGAACGCTTTATGTTTGACGTTTATTCTCTCACGGGCGGTACGGTCTCGTTTTCTCCCGAAAAAAAGAGCATACTGATGGTGCCATCACAAACAGAGGATATGCAGCTTGAGGCGGATGTTTCACTGTCTGAGGGACTTCCCGGCGCAAATACTCTGCGCATAAAGTTAATAAATCAAACTGAGTCTGATAGCCTTACTCTTTGTTATTCAACCTCGGATACACAGGTGAACAGTGAAGATAAGAGCGTTATTATACCAATGTCAAAGGGCGACGAGGCACAGTATCTGTATGCATATGTCGGGGACATTTCCATGCTCCACAGTATAAGGCTTGTTTTCGGTGCGGGTACGGGAAGTGTTGAGCTTTTATCGATAACGCCCACGGTGCAGTATGAGG
>JAZNFB010000004.1:0-2296 GCA_045588895.1 Candidatus Flemingiibacterium sp. | reverse complement strand
CAGAGCCGCGCGAGCACATTACGTTACCGTAACGGGTGCAGCAGATCTTGGTTGTATCTGTTGTTCTTGCCTTAGCAACGGCAACGCGCTCCTCAAGTGCCTTGGTTATACCCATTGCATTAACGGGATATGCCGCTTTATCGGTTGAAAGGCAGATGATGGATTTTACTCCCTCGTTAATGGCGGCGGTGAGTACGTTGTCCGTGCCGATCACATTTGTTTGTACTGCTTCCATCGGGAAAAATTCGCAAGACGGAACCTGCTTGAGTGCAGCTGCGTGGAATATGTAATCAACACCGTGCATTGCATTTGAAATGCTTGAAATGTTTCTTACGTCTCCGATGAAGAATTTGATTTTACCGGCAACATCGGGCATTTTCGCCTGGAATTCGTGACGCATATCGTCCTGCTTCTTCTCATCGCGGGAGAAGATGCGGATCTCGCCGATATCGGTTTTCAGAAAACGATTCAGTACAGCATTTCCAAAGCTTCCTGTTCCGCCGGTGATAAGTAATGTTTTATTATTGAAAAAGCTCATGATCTATTCTCCTTATAATAACATTCAGTATCTTATGTTTCTATTTTTTTCTTTTTATGCAGCTTCTTTTTAATTTTATTTATGACACCGCCGAGCCCTCTGTGACGAAGAAAGAGAAATATTACCTCGATTCGTCTGAAAAACTTACGAACCGGTCTGTTATGGCAGAGAACCTTTTCTTCGAATTTCATATAGTCCTCATCTGCTATTATATATTTCGGATGCTTCAGCGGGAATTCATATTCGTGAGTTTTCATGTTGAAAATTCTGCGTATTCCGTGAGGCAGTAGCTTATATTCTGCGGCGTGTTCCGAATTTTCCGTGCATCCGACGTTGGACATCATATTATATTTTGGAATGATATACAGTTGGTTTTGGGTATACACGGAGAGTCTGCTCAAAAATTCACCGCCGGGGACGTGACGCCCGTACATCGGATCTGAGGCATAGCCGTTTACTGCTTTTGCAAAGGTTGAGTCTTTTTTTAGCTTTTGATTTAACAGCTTCATAACATAAGGATCTTTGCCGTATTCAAGATTAAAATCCCGGCTCATGTATGAACGCTTCCAAAGCGCCTGTGCACCGATCGGACCTCGTTCTGCGAAGAAATAGTCCGAGGGGGTATCTTCCCAAACTTCAGCATGGTTCATACAGCAAATGGCGATTATACGCATATCGTCTTTGTATTTTTCGAGGAGCTCTGCCGCATATCTGAAGTATGAAACAGACACAATGTGGTCATCCTCCAAAAATATACATCTGTCAACAACTGACCAAATGAGCTGGGCGGCTTTTTTGCTCATCGTGTAAAGTCCGTTATTTTTTTCTTCAAATATCTTATAAACAGTACATTCCCAGTCAATCTCATTCTCGAAAATTGCACGGGTCTCACGCAGAGCTTCCCATTCGGCTTCGTTTCTTCCTCCGTCGGAGATCAAGAACATAATCGAAGGGCGCGCCTGCTTTAAGACCTCGAACTGTTTTCTTTGTGCTTCGGGGCGTATCCAGACATTGACTCTTACGGGAACATCCACCAAAAAGGGCTTTTTCTCCATAAAATTCCTCCGTTTGCCGATACTATTTTTTTGCAGGTTTCAATTTTTTGATAAATTTGAATATTAATTGCTTTTCTTCCTTGGTTGTGTATCCGAGAAGCATTATAATCGCGAAAATAAATATCACAGTCACAGCCTTGACGGCAAGTCCCATCCATCCCGTGAGCGTAATAAAACGAAGCACGATGAAGCTGAGTGTCGTTATCACAGCATAGCAGGGAATCAGTCTTAAGTAACATTTCTTATAAAACTCAAAGACGTTTATTCCCGCTTTTTTCTTATAAATGATATTCATAAAGGAAATGTTACACAGCGAAGTGAGTGCCGTGCCGATGCAAACTCCTGCCGCACCGATTTTTATGGAGAGCAGGTATGAAATCGTCAATCCCATAACGCCTGTAACGGTCATGCAAAGCGCCTGATATTTGATCAGCTTTTTGGCGATGACCGTGGTTTTTGCAATCTGCTGTGTTGCCGAGATCAGCGTCGGGAACAGTATAATAACGGCAAGATAATATGAATTTTCGTAGGTTTTTCCCATCCACAGCCGCATAAAATCTTTTCCCACGCAGAGAAATCCGATGAACGCAAGTCCAAGCAGCATGGATTGATATCTTCCGACCTTTATCATCAGATCAAGTATCTTGTGTTCTTCTTTATCGGCGATATGCCTTGATACACGCGGCAAAAAGAGTCCGTTGAC
>JAZNFB010000003.1:0-4057 GCA_045588895.1 Candidatus Flemingiibacterium sp. | reverse complement strand
TTGACGGAGTTTCGGGTCAGATCTGGCACTGCGGCTCGGGCGGCTCGGAGTATGTATACGATTTTCACACTGCAGAAACAGTTGACAGCGCAAGACTCACCGCAAGTGCACTTCCGATAGTTATTGAGGAAATTGACAAGTTTGCCGCAAGACGCAAAAAGGAGCTTTCGGAAAATCCTTTCTATGCAGGAACTATCATTCCCGAAACATCACTGCGTTATATGGGTGCACGTGCAGGTGATCACGGTGCTGACCTTGACAGAGGTTCTGTTTACTTCACATTCTACACAGACAGCTCAAAGGAAGATATCCTTGCTGAATTCGACGAGGTTGACAACGCAATCAAATCTCGTCTTGCGCCTCTCGGCATAATCGGCGACGGATTCACCCCGGAGGTTCGTTTCTTCCATTATGTTTGGTGTGCTCCAGACAGCGATGACATCAAGACAATGCTTGAGGCTGCAAAGGATGCAAATGCTGAACTGCCTCTTGTTTGCGGCTCCTGCCTCTCCGACCTTTCCGTTATCTCAAAGTACGGCAGCAGTCGAGCTTATGGATTTGGTATAGGACGTGACTTCAGCGAGCTTGGCGGTGCACATCAGCCAAATGAGTTTATCGAATGTGACAAGTTAGTTGAATACACAAAAACCATTGCCGCATACATTCTCCGTATTTTAGGTTGAAAATGAACGAATATTTTATCCTGTCCGACCCTGATGCAAGGCTTGGAATCGGGCTTTGTGCCCATGCGGTCAATAAGGTTATAAACACGCTTCTTTATAAGGGCTCATGTCTTTATCTGCCCTCTCCGAGCGCAGTTGGACAGGTTATATTGACAATTGATAAAAAGGATGCAACCGACTCCGAAACCGAGTGGTTTTTGCGAACCCTTGCCGGATACCTCACGGTTGATATTCTTGATTCTGACGGCAACCGTCTTTTTGATGGCTCTGAGGACAACGATATATCCTTTATTGACACGCTTCCACCGCCCGATGACGAATATCCGCCACTTCATCTTTTCTTCACGATAGACGGAGTTGAGGGGAAGGACTGCGCACCGCTTATCAAAAAGTTTTTCACAGAGAATGATTTTGAGATAACAGAGGAACAGGATGGCTTTTCTGTTTTTTTAGCTTCGAACTCATATCTTGATATTTTCTATGCCTCTGGCGAATCTCGCATAAGCGGTGACATTGATTGCAGCTTTTCGGGTGCCGGCGTTTATGCAGAGGCAGTTGAAATTGCGGAGCTTTTTGCAGGCTTTATGGGCGAGACTGTTTCTTTTGTTGAGGATCCGCGTGTCACTTACACCTCGGACAAGAACTTCGATAAGCTTCGCTGTGCATTTTATCTGCCGCTCCGTCAACAGCTTACGTTTGCCATAAACGATGACCGCGACGGTTTGCAGGCTTATTTCGGTTGGGGAACGGACGCATTTGAACCAAAGCCTATACGCGGTACGCTTGTGACACCGCTTGGTCGCTATGACATTGAACGCTTGCTCGGCGAGATCGAGCGATATGGCTTTTCGTATGTCTGCGATCACCGTTTCCTCATCCGTAATACTCCAAAGGATAACTCTGACTATTACATTAAGGAAGCACTTAATATTATCTGCAACAGCACAGTCGGCGCAAAGGACGGTAATTTCTCGGTTCAGGAGCAGGTTGCGATACTTCAGTGTATTGAGGACCTCGAAACGGCATTGAAGCTTGATTCAAAGGCGCTGTTCCCGCGTGAGGTATACAAGCGTCTTTGTACCGCGATAAAACGTGAGCCGCTTCACTGCGATACCGTGCGCGATTATGAGCTTCATTTTGACCCAGGTTATCTCAAAGAAGACATCTATTACGGATTTGGTCACTATCTTCGCAGATTATGCCTTCCGGGATATCTCACACGCAGCGAGATTTCGCACGGTGAGGACGTATTTTTCTCCGGAGACGCAAAGAACGGATTTCGACTCGAATGTCAGATAAGCTACGGCTACAGTGGCGACGGAACCGAATCACCTCTCGGAAACAACTGGGCAATCGGCGACGAATCGTCAATCGAGACCTTTGATATCGGCGGAACGTCTGTTGTTCGCTTCATAGACGGCGGCTTTATTGAGGGACAATACCGCGCCGAAGCGGAGATATATATAAAAGATGAAGTTTACCGCTTTGCGATGGTTTCGGATTCACACGCAGACGTGGAAACTTTCCGTGAAACACTTCGCGGATGTATTTCCGTTGAGGATTGGTATGACGAATATATCCGCGAGGAATCGCCCGATCCTCATGCACCCGGTGCAACCTTCTGTACAAATGGTGTCACTCCCGAATGTACGGCATTTTCAAAGGCATTTCCCATGTACCGTGAGCATTTGATGATGCCGACGAGCCTTTTCAAAAACGGTGTTGGCAACTTCACGGGAATGTTACCGATCACGGGCGATGAGCATTTTGAATTATATAACCGTATCATTGATGAGATTTTTAATACCCCTCCCGATGACGATAAGGGAGAATAAAAGAGAGAAGCTGTGAATACACTTTAACTTGAAAGGAAATCAAAATGGCAAAATACGAAAGGCAGTTAAATACCGATGCGTCGCGGCTTGCGAGCTATCTCGATTCGGGAATATTGAACAGCGCCGCTTCTGTTGAACTCGTTGATTCGGCAGTACAGTGTACAGGCGATGCTACGATATGGCTTTATATGTATGACAAATATTATATGAGAAACTCCAGTCGTGCCGCCCTGACGCTTCAAATAATCGGTAACAGTGAAAAAGCCAATGTTACAGCAATATCCGCAGGCGGCGGTACAGGTCTCATCTTTAACTTTTCATATGGTGCCGAAGCGGATTTCGTCGGCGTTGTCGAGGACTTGATTGACTCTTATCTGGAACTATAGAGGAAACGGAGCAAAAAAATATGAAAACTTTATTTAAAAACGCGCTGATTTTAACTCCCAACGGGGGACATATAAATGGAAGCGTTGCGGTTGACGGGGTGAAAATTACTGCTGTCGGCGATATAACCGAGGCAGACTTTGACCGTGTTATAGACTGCAAAAATAAATTACTTACGCCGGCTTTTTACAATATACATTGTCACTCTGCGATGACATTATTCCGCGGAATCGGCGAGGATCTTCCGCTTCAGCGCTGGCTTGAAGAAAAGATTTATCCCGCCGAGGACAGACTTACTCCCGAATCGGTCAGAGTCGGAAGTGAGCTTGCCATTGCCGAAATGATACGCGGAGGTGTTGTTTCATTCTCCGATATGTATTTCTTCTGCGACGAGACTGCTAAGGCTGTTATCGATACTGGCGTTAAAGCGAATATTTCGCGCTGTCTTGTATCATTTTCCGATGATGCTACAATAAAGGGCGATTCGCGTTTCGACGAGGCTGTCAGTCTTATAAACGATTACCACGGTGCGGCAGATGGACGTGTGCTTGTTGATATTTCAGTACACGCCGAGTACACAAACCGCGAGCGTTATCTCCGTGAGGTTGCCGAATATACACATTCACGCGATCTCGGTATGCACGTTCACATCTCCGAAACCGAAAAGGAGCATGAAGAATGTAAGGCACGCCACAACGGTATGACACCGGTTGAATTTCTTGCTGACTGCGGTATACTGACTCCATCTGCGACTGCAAGCGCAACTGCCGCACACTGTGTTTGGGTTACCGGGAAAGATATAGAAATTCTTGCAAAGAACCGCGTAAACGTGGCGCACAATCCTGTAAGCAACTTAAAGCTTGCCAGCGGTGTTGCGCCTGTTGCGAAGATGCTTGAAGCAGGCGTTAATGTCGGACTCGGAACAGACGGTGCAGCTTCAAATAATTCGCTTTCAGTGTTGCGTGAGCTTCAGACTGCCGCCCTTATTCACAAGGGAGTTAACCGTCAGGCTGATATCATCAATACAAGCGATATTTGCAGTATGGCTTGGAATTGAAAATCAAATCCCCCACAGAAAAGTGCTTTATCACAACCTATACAAATAACACAGTAGGATACATTCCTACAGAAGATGTTTTAGAATATGACACGATT
>JAZNFB010000002.1:0-2549 GCA_045588895.1 Candidatus Flemingiibacterium sp. | reverse complement strand
AAGAACTGAGCAAATATGCAAAAAGAAGCATTGCAAATGTGCAGAAAAAGTGATACAATGTTATATAGAAAAATTTGCGTTTTTATCGCAACGTAAGCCGAGGGGATATGAACCCCTCAAGCCTTAAACTTGTTAAATTTTTATACTTTAAATTTGTCGTCCTTGCAAGGTGGCGTATATTTGCAGAATTTTCTGCAGTAGTTCGCTGAAATTATGTTTTTAAACCTTAAGGTGTTCGTCTCCCCTCGGCTTATGATTTATCATACTTGCAAGATATCCGGCACCAAAGCCATTATCAATATTTACAACCGACACCCCGCTCGCGCAGGAATTTAACATCGCAAGGAGCGCCGCCATTCCCTCAAACGCCGCACCGTATCCAACGCTTGTGGGTATCGCGATCACAGGACAATCACAAAGACCGCCGACAACGCTCGCAAGCGCACCCTCCATTCCTGCAATGGCAATAATAACACTTGCGCTCATTATCTCATCAAGATGGTGAAGCAATCTGTGAAGCCCTGCAACCCCCGCATCGTATATACGTTTTACATCGTTGCCCAGAAATTCTGCCGTCAGTGCGGCTTCCTCGGCAACCGGAATATCGCTCGTTCCCGCAGTTATAACTAAGATTTTGCCGCAACCCGAAGCTTTTGCATTTTCTCCGAAAACACCGACTCTCGCTTCTTTATAATATCGTATTCCCGGTATCTTTTCTGCTTTTTCAGCAGACAGACGTGTTATCAGTACATTCTTTTCTCCTGCGCCTGCCAGCTCTTTTAAAATTCCGTTTATCTGTTCTGCGCTTTTCCCCTCGCCGTATATGACCTCGCACGCTCCGTTGCGCAACCGACGGTGAGTATCCACCTTTGCAAAATCAATATCGCGAAACGGCTCGGTTTTGAGCATAACTTCCGCATCGTGAACGGACATTTCCCCGTTTTTTACTTTATTTAATATGTCAATATGAAAACTGCTCATTCACGCGCCTCCGGCTCAACAATAACAAGATCGAAATATTTTTGCATCACTTTTCCTATCTTCTTTTTATTTTTCAGAAACCTGAATGTGTCTTTTTTTGAAAGCTCAAGCTTTGCTTCCCGCTCGCTGAGCCTTATTCTGAAATTTGAAAACCCGAGAGAACACAGTTCCTTTTCCGCCTCATTTACACGCGATATTTTTTCTTGCGTGATTTTCTCTCCCTGCTTTATTCTCGTCGCAAGGCAAGAATATGAAGGCTTGTCCCATACCGAAATTCCGGCATCACGGGCACTATTCCTTATTTCTTCCTTTGTAATTCCGCATATGCGCAGCGGTGAGACAACCGAGAACTCCCCCAGTGCGCGAAATCCCGGTCTTCCGGAAACATCGTCCGAAGCATTCGTCCCGTCGCATATGATTTCACAGCCGTCCTCATGCGCCGCCGCGGCTATTCTGTCCATCATACCGCGCTTGCAGAAATAGCATCTGTCCTCGCCGTTTTTAACTATATTTTTATCTTTAAGAACAGAAAATTCAATAACACGAAGCGGCACGCTGAGCCTTTCCGCCGCTTCTGCTGCGTCACAAAGCTCACTCTCCGGCTGAAACTCTGTTTTTGCAAAATACGCCCGCACGTTTGCAGCGCAAGAGACCGCCGAATACATAAGATATATGGAATCAACGCCACCTGAAAGTGCTATTCCGACATTTTTATGCTCTGAAAAAACCTGCGCAAGCGTCATTTGGGCACCTCTTTTGCCATACTTTCTTAATTATATATTATATCTTTCCACACTGTCTTTGTCAAGCTGGGCATATGTCATTTTCCCATTCTGCGCATTGGAACAACAAGACGGCAAGCACACTCACAAAACGAAAAAAGGATTACTTCAGAGGCTTGAAACTCTGAGGTAATCCTTTTGCGTTACTGATGTTAGATAAGCTCGATTATTGCCATCTCAGCACAGTCACCGTGGCGCGGACCGAGCTTTGTGATGCGGCAGTAACCGCCGTTGCGATCTGCATACTTCGGCGAAATCTCGTCGAAGAGCTTCTTAACAACATCTTCCTTCGTGATGAAGGCAAGTGCCTGACGCTTATTGTGAAGCGTGTTTGTCTTTCCGAGAGTGATCATCTTCTCGGTGAGCGGACGAACTTCCTTAGCACGCATAAGCGTTGTTTCAATTTTACCGTTTTCAAGCAAATACGTAACCATTGCGCGAAGCATTGCCATACGTGCGTCTGTGGTACGTCCGAGCTTACGTGTTCCGGGCATTGTAGTACCTCCTTTTTATTGGCTCATGCCCGCAAGCGGGACAATTAATTGTCCTCACTTGCAAGTGCGAGCCCCATTGTATCGAGTTTGTTGATAACTTCCTCAAGAGACTTATGACCAAGGTTACGAACCTTCATCATATCTTCCTGAGTCTTGCTTATAAGATCCTCAACCGTGTTGATTCCTGCACGCTTCAAGCAGTTGAAGGAACGAACTGAAAGGTCAAGTTCTTCAATTGTCATCTCAAGAACCTTATCATGCTGATTCTTCGTCGGCTCAACAACAATTGAAG
>JAZNFB010000001.1:0-4611 GCA_045588895.1 Candidatus Flemingiibacterium sp. | reverse complement strand
CAAGATTGCCTATCGGTGTCGTCACAAGATAGAGCGTGCCGGGGTTTATTTTGTTTTTTTCTTCGCCGGAGTCGGCGTAATATAAATCAGGGTCTTTTGTAAGACTCATCGAAATCACCCGTTTCATAAATTTTTGTCAGCGCATCTGTATAAACAGCACCCTCGGAATACATTATAAGCGGCGGCGTGACGTACATTCCCGAAGCCGCACCTTTTTTCGATTCGCAAAGCACAAGGCATGGCGGCAATTTCTCACGTGCGTGTACGAATGTCATCCGCTTAGGCTCAAGTCCGTTTTCACTCAAAGCGGTGATAAGCTCGCAAAGCCTGTCCGGACGCCAGACGGTGTAAAAAAGTCCGCCGTGCTTCAGTATACGTCCTGCCGCACCGCAAAAGTCGGCAATACCGCCGGCAACCTCATGACGTGCAATATTCTTTCTCTCACTTTCATTCGCCTTGCCCGTCACCTTCATATAAGGCGGATTTGAAAGCACAATGTCAACCGCGCCGCCGAAATCACTCTCGGAAAGCTCACGCACGTCGGCACAAAGCGATGTCAGCCGTTCACTGTAGGCGTTCAGTTCTGCGTTTCGTGCGATTACATCCGCAAAATCAGCCTGAAGCTCAACAGCGTGCACACCTGCCACCTTTTTACGCGAGAGAAGCAGAAGCGGCATTATACCCGTACCACTCCCGAGGTCAACCGCTCTCGCACGTGTCTGCCGTCTGACGTAAGCCGCAAGCAGATAAGCGTCCGTGCCGAAGGTGAGTCCGTCGCGCTTTTGTATCAGTTTAAGACCGTCGTTTATCTCGGTCAGCGTTTCGTCTTTGTTAATGTTCATGATAATAAATCAAGGGTGCCGCCAAGTGTGACACCCTCTCTCTTTCTTAATTTGCTTTTTCGAGCTGCATCGGGTCAGGAACGATAACCTTCTTGATGTCCGCTCCGACCGCACGAAGCTTGCCGACAACATCGTCATATCCGCGCTCTATATAGTGAATATCCTCAATCTCGGTTTTGCCCTTGATGCTGAGTCCGGCAATAATCATCGCAACTCCTGCGCGAAGGTCAACCGCCTTGACAGGTGCTCCGGAAAGCGGCACACCACCCTCGATTATAGCCGTTGAGCCGTCAACCTTAATCGACGCTCCCATACGCTTAAGCTCCTCAACATACTTGAATCGGTTATTGAAGATTCCCTCCGTCAGACACGAAACTCCGTCTGCAAGGCAAAGAAGTGCTCCGAACTGCGGATTCATATCGGTCGGGAAGCCGGGGTAAGGAAGGGTTTTAACATTCACACGGTGAAGCTCACCCGTGCTGACAACCTCAATCGAATCATCGTTTTCAATGATACCGACGCCCATCTCCTCAAGCTTTGCGGAAACCGCTTCCATATGCTTCGGGATGACGTTTGTAACCTTGAGATGACCGCCCGTCGCCGCCGCCGCACACATATACGTACCTGCTTCGATCATATCGGGAATCACCGCATAGGTGCTGCCGTAAAGACGTTCAACGCCCTTGATTTTTATTGTGTCTGTTCCTGCTCCGCTTATCTTTGCTCCGCAGGTGTTAAGGAAGTTTGCAAGGTCAACGATATGCGGCTCACGTGCGGCATTTTCGATAATCGTTGTGCCCTTTGCAAGGCTTGCCGCGATCATCACGTTTATAGTACCGCCAACCGTTTCCATATCGAAATAAATTGATGCACCCTTAAGCTCATCAGCCTTTGCATCGATGTATCCGCCCTCAACGCTTACCTTTGCGCCGAGTGCCTTAAAGCCCTTGATATGCTGGTCGATCGGACGCACTCCGAAGTCACATCCGCCCGGAAGTCCGACGTATGCCTTACCCCACCGTGCCAGCTCTGCGCCGACAAGATAATATGAACCGCGCATTTTGCGAACCAGCTCATAAGGCGAAACTCCGCCCATTGCACCGCGCGAATCAATCTCCACGGTGTTTCTCGAGAGCATTCTTATATGACAACCCATCGCCGCCAATATTTCGAGCGAGAGGGTTATATCGCTGATTGAAGGAACATTTTCGATGACGCAGATGTCATCTACCATCAGGGTCGCAAGAATAATCGGGATCGCGGCGTTTTTTGAACCGCTGACCTCGATTGAGCCGTGTAAGGGCCTGCCTCCGTTGATGACGATTTTTTCCATATTTTAATCTCGTTTCCCGGCGTATCATAGTAATTTTTGTGCACAGCATTATTCTGCGCTTTATATATAACGGCACACGTCCGCCGTGACGTTACCGCGGTGATTTCAACTGCCAAAAAACCAAACTCCTCATTTGGTTTACGGTTTGTTAATAATTAATATCTTATCTAATAGATATTATACCATAAATGTGTCAAAAATGGAATACCTGTTTACAGAATATTTACATTCTTCTGTAATGTTTACTGATTGCTCGAATATACTGTGCCATTTGCTGCATTATATACAATGTTACCGCCGTTATTATGTTCAATTTGCCATGCCGGAATGAAGAAAAGTGACGTTTTTTCCGAATTCCAATAAACAACATAGCAAGCCGACATCGAGTTTACCGCTATCGGTTCGTTTTCCCGGATGTCACCGACGCCGTTTTTCGCGTCCTCGCCGTCACCCCCATGCAGAACTGCAGCACCGCTCCTGATCGCTTCAAGATCGGAAAAAAGGATGTTGACCTGATCGTAAAGCTCGGTGGTATACTTCTCATCAAGCGGCGCAAAGTACCAGTGTCCGCTCGCATAAACAAGCTCGTCATCCTCGAAAACACAGAAAGCATAATGCGAGTAGACCTCATATCCGTCAAGCATCTGAGCTGCAAGCACATATGTTATATTCGTGCCCGGCTCACAACGAACAAGCTTCACACTTGACGAAAGCTCACTGTCCTCGCCAACCGCTTTACTAAGAATTTCTTCCGCTTTTTTCGAATATGACTTAACTTCAGATGCTACAATCTCGCTCTTACCTTCCAAAAAAGAGGTAACACTGTCGGCTGTAATTTCAGTATATGCCGAAGCGTCAAGATTGTCAAAGCGGGTGTATCGGAAGCCGAAATCCGTGTCAAATTCAACCGTCGAGCCGTTCTCTGTCCGAATACTGACGCCACCCTCGGGAAGCGCATAAAGAAGTTCACGCTTTGAGGACGTCAGTGCCTCGGCAACTTCAGTGTAATATTCGTCGCTGTAAAGACTTTCGTAAATATGAGCCTTATATTTTTCCTTTGGAACGTCATCAAAGTGAACACTGAGACCGTCACGTGCAAGCAGCTCTATTGCACCGCGTATCTCCTCCTCGTCAACATACCGGAGCGTACGTCCCTGCCTTCCAACATTGTATACGAGAAAAAGATTCGCCGCAACGAGTATGGCGATCATGAGATTTTTAACGCTTGACCAATTCATCGGCGAGCCTCCTTACTTTTATTTTGAATTTATAAGAACCCATCCGGCAGATGCGTCACCGTAACGCAGACTCACACTGTCAATCATGCCCGTATAATCAAGATTCTCGAAAATGTAAGCGGAATCGATCGCAAGCGTTGTCGCCTCGCCGCGTCGCACGCTCATGGGATAAAGCACCAGCTCACAGATCGTCTTTTCAGTCAGCACCGCACGAAGATACGGCTCTGACGAGATTCGTAAACCGTTATAGGTCAGGAAATATTCAACAACGAGCAGGCCGCCGTCGCTGTAAACATCCCCAAGACAAAGCCGTGCCTCTTCTCCGACAAGTCCCGTGGATATTTCCCCAAGACGACGGATCAGGTTGTCAACCGCTGTCAGCTTATCAAAGAGTCCCGCCGTATCGGAAAGAGTATAACCGAGAAGCGATTCGATGTCGATGCCGCGAAGTGAGGTTTCGTCCGTGGCGTCATGCGTATAAAATGACACCGTATCACTTCCGACTCTCAGCTGGCTGTGTGTATCAACGTAAACATAGCTGTCGTTATCGGCATAACCGTCAAGCTTATCAAGGTTATATTCAAAAAGACGGATGAGCGCAATACGCGTTTGTTCGTCTATCGGCGACGACTCGTCAATAACAATATCGGGAATTTCAATATCGTTACGTGTGAGTGGCTGCAAACCGAGAAAGCGGTCATCAAAGGAAAAAACGAACTCGTAAAGCGTCGCATAGGTAACGCCCGACGCAAGCTGTGATATGCTGAACTCGGACGAAACAAAATGATCGCCCGGACGAAATTCAAAGTAATTTCCGTCATGATCGCAGGCATAAGCAAGGAATCTCGCTGCGGCAAAGCTCTTATCGGGAATTATGATGAGGTCACGGATATACGCACCGATGTTTCCCGACTCACCCGCGGCAACATCCTCCTCGGAGACTGTCAGTTTATCCGCCGCGAAAGCATATATTATCTGATAAAGTACAGGTGTGTGATATCGGATGTAAACAAATTCATCGCTTTGCGCGGCAGCTGAAAAACGTGCTTTGCCGTCATCAGGCGAGAGCTTACGGCAGCTTGAATCCTTACCGAAGAGCTCAAGTATACACGGTTTTGTCAGCTCATAAAGCTCCGAAACAGAGTCCCGGTCAGCCACACTTCCGAGAAATCGCGAGGATGACGTTTGCTTATAGCCG